>JAOZMT010000035.1 GCA_029934175.1 Victivallales bacterium
TTGCTATCCGCTTGAAAGCGGAACTTCGACATTTTTTTTGACTTTTCTAACTCAAAGTGTAAAGCCTTGTTGAAATTAGCTAAAAAAACCCATATTATACAAAAATTTGTATAGTATGGGCTATTTTAAGATTATTGTTTTTTTAAAATAGACATTGCTTTTTTATCTGCAATATCTGTCATAAACGGAACGCCCGTTTCTCTTTCTGTTTCTCTGTTTGCAGAATAAATATCATTTCTTGAAATAGTATCAAGAGAGAACTTCCTTGCTCCAGCCATAAATTGTTGTAAACCACATGCTAATTTGTCAGCATATCCATACATTGCAATTGCACCAAAAGGAATATTTTTCATTTCATCTGCACCAACTATTTTTTTAACAGCTTCCCAACCTGCAAATATTTCTTCTGGATATTTTCCAAGAGAACTTACTGTTGTTGGAAGTTTTTCCCAATGCCCATTTACAGCTGCTTTTCTTTCAGGTTTAATAACTCCTTCAATATTACTTCCCAAATAACCAGGTATCATTGGAGCTCTTCCCATACAAACTAATTTTGTATATGGTGCACCAAGGGACAGGGCTTTAAAAATATGGTCTTCTCTAGCAAATCCACCTGCAAATGAAATGTCAGGAGGATTAATTCCTTGCGATTCAAGCACCTTACAATATTCATAAGCTTTTGCATGAAGAACAATTGATGGCACTCCCCAAGTTTCCATCATATTCCAAGGACTCATTCCTGTTCCGCCACCAGCTCCATCAATTGTTAATAAATCTAATTTTGCATCAGCTGCATAACGAATTGCCATAGCCAACTCTTCCATTCCATAAGCACCTGTTTTTAAAGATATTCTTTTATATCCAAGTTTTCTTAAATAAGCAACAGAGGTCATAAAAGATTCTCTAACTTCATCAGTTGTATCAAGTTCAGTATTTCCCAATCTGCTATGACGAGCAAAATGCGTAATAGCTCTTGCTTCAAATGCTTTTTGAACTTCTGGATCGTTAGGATTTGGATCTACAACATAACCTCTATCTTTTAGAAATTTAGCATATTCAAGTGATGAAACTTGTATTTCTCCACCAATATCTTTTGCCCCCTGCCCCCATTTCAATTCTATAATTACATCATTTCCATATTTATCAATAACATATTCTGCAACACCATTTCTTGTGTCTTCCACATTTAATTGAACAATAATCGCTCCATATCCATTATAATATCTTAAAAATGTTTCAATCCTTCTATCAAGTTCAGGTGCTTCTATAATTTTTCCATTTTTAAGAATAGATTTTTTATCAATCCCAACAACATTTTCACCTACAACAATAGGAAATCCACAAATTGCAGCTCCCGAAGCGAAAGATTCCCAATATTTAGCAGCAATAAAAGTTGAACCTAAAGCACCTGTCATAATTGGAACTTTGCATTTTGTTATTATTTCATTTCCAAATGATGTTTCAATTGTAGTATTTGGAAATACACAATCATCAGCGTTTTTTGTTAATCTTTCCGCTAAACCAGTTGAACCGTAAGCATAACCTTGCACTCTTAATGCATGATATCCAACACCTACCGAAGTTACATTTGATGAACCAGATGTTGATTCTCCATAAGCTCTAGGATAAATAACTTCTCTTCCTTTAAGGCATGATAACCATGTTTCACATTTTCCTGTGCAATCTGTTGTGCATAATGTGCAAAGACCAGATTCACAAGCATCTCCACGATTTACAGTTCCTAACGCATCATTTTTCTTTCTCCATTGAATCATAACTTGCTCCTTTTTTAATAATTTTCAACTACAAAAAAAGCCGAAGCAATTGCATAATCTGCAATTAGATTCGACCTTTATTTAATATTCAACTTCCTAAAATAGGACTTTGAATTTACTTAATTATAGAAATAAGAATTACAGCTTTTAACAACTATCTTTCTCTTTCTAATAATTTAAATATATCACACTTTTTAGTTTTATCAATTTTTTTTAAATTTTATTTTTTATATTTTTTTATTCATAGTAAAAATAATAACTCTTTCTCCTGTTTTAACACTAATATCAGAATGCATACTAATAACTTCAGACTTTGTTATATCTTTTATAACTATCTCTAACAAAGATTTTCCTTTTTCAAGTAATTCTATTCTAACTTTTTTTATTAATTCTCTACCACTTGCATCTTCGGTATTAACTAATTGCTCTTCAGCTTTTGTCAAAACACCTTTTAATCGTATTAAAATCATATCATCAACGATATACGCTTTTGTTTCAAGAGGACCACGCCCCATATATTCTTTTTCAAATTTGATAATTGCTTCACATATTTCAGCTTCAATTTGCCCTTTTGTCTTATTCATATTTACCACCTATTGTTATTATAAAAGTTAAGATAATCATTTCAATTGTTTAACTATAGCATATTATCACTGATTTTTCAATTAATTAATATTTTTTTTATATATTATTGTGATTCCCAAATATTGTATCTAACATTTCAGGATTAAATTTTAGAGAAAACAAGCAACAAAACTTGCGAAGCAAAAAGTAACGCAGACATCCTGTCTGCCTGTGCGAAGCAAAAAAAATCAAAAAAAAATCAAAAACCACTTGCATATTTCGCAATAGCGTGCTATTTTTATAAAATATTCGCATATAGCGTGCTATTTTATTAGTAAAAAGGAGATATTATGAGAAAGTTGAAGCAGTTTGTTTTATCGGTTACAGTAATAATTTTTACTGTTATGAATGTAAAAGGAGCAGATCCTGTATTAATGCAACCATGGAAACCAGCGGAAGAAGGTTCCCGAAGATTAGATGCTTGGCCGCAAGGTGTTTTTAATGGATTAACTATCGAAGTTTCAGATGCTATTAATGGTGAAAATATTGGATTTTTGCCTAGTTTTGATGATTTAGTTAGTAATTATAATGAGGTATCGTCTCCGAATGAAGAGGATCATCAATGGCATGAAAATTGCACAAGAGGAACTGATTTAACAAAAACTTGTGATGAAGATGAAGTTGGTCAATCAGGTTCTATATGGGATTATTTTTATTATCCATCATTTGGGAAAATGGATTATGCTCATTCTACAATTCAATGTAGAGTTACAGATGATAACGGAGATATGGTTGGTGCAATTGGTTCCCCTTCTACTGGTGGAGTTTTACTAAATGCCATTGGTAAATTAGATAAACTTGGATATGATTTTACTCAATTAGATGGAAACGGCGATGGTAATGTTGAAACTATGAGTTATAGAGTTGAGGCTGGTTTTACTTGGCATGCAGCTGTTTTTGGTTATCCTTTTGGTGCAGGGCTAGAATTACCTTTGTCTTATGCAGCAAATCATTCTGGAATTGGAGTGTTTGGATTTGTTTGTCATGAAATGGGACATGCTTGTTATGGATTAGGAGAAAGTTATGCTCCGTCTGATGGTAGTTGTATGGTTTTAAAATGGGATCCTATGGGTGCTGGAGCAGTAAAAAGACCATCTCCATATAGTGTAATTGATAGAGTTAATCCTGGTTTTTTTAATTTTGTAGATATTGATGAAAATACAAGTAAAAGATTAGCAGTTAGGGTTGATAATGAGTTAGCTTATACATATAAAAAAGGAGGCGGTAGTAATGAAACATTTTTTATATGGACTCGTCAAAAAAGAGGATATGAGAAGAAGAGTGGAGCGTTAAAAACAGGAGATATTGATGAATACGGCGGTCTTATAATTTGGCATGATGGTAATATTGAAGAAGCTGATGGACGAAATAATTTAATAAACAAAAAATACAGTTATCACGAAAACACACTTTATAGAGCACCTGAATATCCTGCATTTAACGCACAAACTAATCCTAATTCTAATTGGAAATCTGGTGTAGAATCTGGATTAAATATTCATTCTATTAGTGAAGACCATGAAATGATGACATTTGTTGTTGGAAAAGGAATCCCTAATGGCACGCCGACTTTAAATGTTGATGATGATAAAGTAACAGGTTTTACTTATTTAGGAACACAGCCTGTTATGCCTATGAAGTTTGGTATTTGGAATGAACAATCAGGAACTTTGAAATATGAAGTTCATATACCTAAGCACGCTGATTGGTTACACGCAGATGTTACAACTGGCGATGTTTCAGATGAAGGTGATATTGTTACTTTAACAGTTCCTAATGCAAAAAATATGAAAGCAGGAATTTATCATGCTGTAATTGAAGTTGTTGCGGGTAATAATCAAGTTAAAAAAGTAGATTTTGAGTTTGCGATTAACGCAGAGCCTGATATGCGTCTTGATAGAACAGTCATTGATATGGAAGTAAACCCTTCTGACTTTGATCTTATTCCTGCATGTGATTTCGCTGGGTTCTCTATTATTAATACAAGTATGGGGCGAATGAATTATGAAGCTACAGTTATACAAGGTGCTGATTGGTTATATTTGAGACAAGACAAAGGTTTTATTCGTTCAGTTATGCAAGGTTGGGTTTGGTTAGAATGTGACAAAGATAAATTAATTCCTGGCACTGAATACACTGCAAAAATAAAAGTTAAAGCTACTGATATTTTAGGAAACAATGTGGCATCAAATAATCAAATTGTTACAGTTAAGATGAAAGTAAAAGATACTAATAGCACTAGATTATTATTGTATCCTGATTCTAAACTTGACCCTGATAACCCTGAAATGATTACTGAATCTGGTGACATTTTTGCTTTTTTTGATAAAGGAACAGAATTTTATGAAGTGCTTGTTAATACAATTGCGACAAAAGATTTATATTTTAGGAATGTTGGTTCAACTGCAACTCCTATTACAATTAACAGTATAACTCTTTCTGGTGGCGATGATGACCAATTTTCTTTGACAGCTAATCTACCTAAAACCATGTCAGATTTTGATGATTTTTATTTGCCAACTATTACATTTAATCCTACCACAACAGGATACAAAAGAGCAACAGTTGTAGTAAATCATACTATTGGAGGCGTTACAAAAGATTTTAGATTTGATGTTTCTGGGACATCTACAGATGCTGACGGTTATGCTCATGAAGCTTTTGAAGATACTGAAACTTCGGCAGAAAATGCTCCTGTTTTAAAATTAGATGGAACGATTTTAAGGCGTCAATTGACAAAAGATGATACAGATTGGTTTAAATTTACGGTTACTGGTTCTAAAAATGTAATGCTTACAGTTAAAGACCCATATCATCCTTATCCATATTATAAAGATTCTAATAATAGAAAAACACATGTTACTCCTAAAATTAAAGTTAGAAAAAAGAGCGAAAACTCTTTCTTTGTTAATAAATGGTTATTAATTATGGGAAAAGGGATTATTAGGGAAAAAGGGTTATATGTAGAAATTTTACTTCCATCTTTAGAAGCTGGTGATTACATTGTTCAAATTGATAATGGTGCTGGAATATATGAAATTAGTGCAGAAGCCCAAGATAGTAACGCTCAAGTTTTTGGGAAAGATGTTGCAATAAATCACAATGACACTTCTCCTACAAATGCTGATGGAACAAATTTTGGAACGGTTGGCGTTGGAGACAGCAAAGAACATTCTTTTAGAATTTCTAATTTAAGTAATTACAGAATTGAGTTCCCTGGTCAAGTAAATGATATTGGTCATAACAAAGGGGTTGTTCTTAGTAATACAGAGGATTTTTCTGTCGCTGTTGATTTACCGAGAATGCAACATAAATATAAAAATGTGTATTTTACTATTAATTTCCATCCAACAAGTAGTGGAAATAAAACAGCTACTGTTACAATCCCTACGACCGACCCAGATTTCCCTCTTTATACATTTAATATAAAAGGTTCTGGACAAAGCAATAATCCTCCTGTTATTTCATTAAATAGTTCTATTCCTATTCAAATTGATGAGGGCGATGCAAGTTCGTGGACTGCACCTAGTTTATCTGCGACTGATGCAGATGGTGATGCTTTAACATGGTTTCTTTTCTCGCCAGCAATTGGAGGTAGCGTAACTGTTAATGGTAATGGCAGTTCTCCAAATACAATCGTATATACACCTTATCCTGATTCTTCTTTTAACGATTCTTTTATTGTTGGAGTTAGAGATTCTAAAGGCGCGGAAGATTATATGACAATTACTGTTGAAGTAACTCCTTCTGATGATGCTCCTGTTTTATTGAACCCACTCGCTGATGTTGAAGTCAAAGTTCAAGCTACTTCTTATTCTTCTATCCCTTTAAATACTTTTTACGACCCAGATTCTGTGTTGATTTATACAGCAACTCTTGGAAATGGCGATCCGTTACCATATTGGATTACATTTGATGAAGAGTATTTAGTTTTAAAATATTCACCTGAAGAGTCTCAAGCTGGAACTTATCAAATTAAAATTCAAGTTAAAGAACAGGTTGGAGAACAAAGAACTGCTTCTGATACATTTGAATTAAAAGCAACTGGATATTTGAAATTACATTACAAAATGGACGAAACATCAGGAACAACAATTCACGACGCATGTGGTAATCATAATGGAACAATTGTTGATGCAGCAAATTGTTCATCTCAAGTAATTTATAATCAATCTGGCGTTATTGCTAAAAGTTTAGAGTTTACAAAAGCTGATTATGCAAATGAATCAAAAATGATTGATTTAAGTAAAACAGGCGGGAATATATACACAGATCAAAATGGTCAAGATATTACTGTTTCTGTGTGGATAAAAACATCGCATGGAGTTAAAAATACAAATTCTTATAATAGATATGCATCGATTATGAATTTAGGTGCAAGCACAAGTGGGTTTAGGATTTTTATTAATGAAAATAATAAAGTAATGTTATATTGTCATAATAAAGAAACGAATATCATTTCAACAGATGCGATAAATGATGGTGCTTGGCATAATATTATTGCAACTTATCATTTTGATCCTTTATTAGGCAAAGCTTTTATTTCATTAACCGTTGATGGTGTAAAAATGGGAGAATTAGATATACGATTTGGCTCTGAAATAAAAGCTGACTTAGCAGAACTTTTTCACTTAGGAGGTATCGAATTTTCAGGTTCTGGAAGATCATACAATCCTTTTTATGGTAATATAGATGATTTTCGTCTTTATACAAAAGCTTTTACCGATGAGGAAATTGCAGATTTATATAATTCATTAAAAGATACACAAATAAAAATAGACCCTGTCGAAACAGTTGTTTTAGAAGGCGGAACTGCAATTAAACGAGTTAAATTATCTCGTGAGCCAAATAGTAATAAAACATTAAAAATTGCAAAAGTTTCTGGAGATAATAATATTTCTTGCGATACAAGCACTCTTTCTTTTACTAAAAATAATTGGAATGAGTATCAAAACATTGAGTTTTCAGCTACAACTGATTCAGATTCAGATAATGGAACTGCTATATTTAAAATAACTTCTTCAGGTATGAAAAAAGTTAATTTTACAGTCCGTGAAGCTGATATTAATAAAACAGCATCTATTATTGCAAATAAAAACACAATTACTATAACAGAAGGTCAAACAAGTTTAGAGTTAACAGTTAGTTTAGGTCAAAAATTAACAGGAGATGAAACAGTATCGATTAATTTAGAGTCAACAGAACTAGGAGCACCATCTTTTGAAGTTGAGCATAAAACAATTGCATTTAATTCCACAAATTGGTTTACTCCTCAAGTAATTGTTATTCAAACAAATGATGATTTAGATGTTGGAAATAAAAATATCGGATTGAGAGTATTTGTTGATAATGAAACTAGCTCTTCAAGTTACGCTGATATTGAAAAAATAATTTCAGTAGATATAATTGATAATGATATAGATATTTTTCCGAGAAATGGAATTTGGCCAACTTGGTTGACTAACGAAACTTTCCCGAATAAAACTCTTGATTTAGTTACTGAAAGTCCTCAAGAAGGAAATTTCTGCATAAAAGAAATTGGTCCTGAAAGTGAAGCTTCTTCAGAAGAGCTTTTTGCAACTATGAAAGTAACTGATGGTCCATTTGAATACGCTCTTAAAACTAACGCTGCCACTGGTGATAACAATGCAGAGGTCGAAGTTTTAATTATCGACCTAAATTTAGGTGGCAAAAGTGCAGTTCCTAAAATAATTCATTCTACGGCTTCTATGAAAAATAACTGGCTTACAAATACTATTGAGGTTCCTTATGCGGCGGAATTGCAATTTATGTGGAAATTTTATCATGATGGAAACAGTGGTTCAGGAGAAAGACATACTTATTGGTTGGATTCTGTAAAATTCCCGCTTATTTCTTCGGTCAAGGTTCTTGATGTTATTGAAGAACAAAATGCTTTTTTACAAGTTTCATTAACTATGCCACCTGAAAAACCTGTTAAAGTTTTTGCAGCCCCACTAAATGGTGGCGATGATGATATTCTTTTGCTAGGAACGCAACCGCCACAAAGCTCTGAAGTTTTTGAAGGTAGTGACTTCCTTGTTTTTACTAAGGATAATTATAATATTCCTCAAACTTTTGTATTCCAAGCAAAATATGATACCGATACTGTAAATGGCTCAAAACAATTTAAATTGACATCATCATTCTCTACAGATAGAATTGTAACTGTTACAGAATGTGATTCTAGTGAATTAGTTCCTCCAGAATTAGAGTCTGTTTTTCTTGAAGCTGATGGTAGATTAAGACTTATATTTAATGAAAAAATGGGGAAAGCATCTATTACAGATGTTACAAATTATGTTATAACGACTGGGATTGAAATAATATCTGCGACTTTAGCAAATGGTGGTAGAACAGCTTATTTAACTCTAGGAACTATTACTCCAGGGAATTATACAGTTGTTGTTGATGGAGCTAAAGATATTGCTGGAAATCCTTGTTTAGATCAAGCTGATTTCTCGGTTGCGGGAAGCGCAAGTTCTGAAGGTTTAACTACTTTATATACTTTTGAAGAAACTGGTGCGGCTGCAACTTTAACAGAATCTGATGATATTGTTGGCGATAAAAATGCCACTCTATATCAATATACAACTTATGGACACCCAGGACATTCAGGAAATGCTTTTGGGGTTTCTCATAGTAGTCAGCAATCTGCAATTAGTTTCCCGATAGGAGTTTTCCCGAGTAATGCAACGCCTGTTGAGTATCAAAAAGGATATATGAACTTATGGATTAAAACTGAGGAATCAGGGCCTACTGAAAATACATCAAGACCTCTATCTATTTTTGCACTTGCTGATCATGATGGAACTTATAAAGCTATTAATGTATTTTTAAGGGATGGTCATGTTGGGTTACATTTTCAAAAAAGTAGTGATAAATATTCATCTACATCTGCGAGTTATGCAGATATGCTATTTGACAATACTAAAATTGATGATAATAAATGGCACATGATAACTCTAAAAGCTTGGAGAGATGATGATGCTGGTGAATTATATTATGCTTTATATGTTGATGGACTTCAAAAAATAAAAATAGATATTAATAAAGGAGATTTTTCAGAAACAGAATTATTGCCTCCGGGAATATATAATAATTCAACAATGCACACCACTTGGCATAGAGCTATTGGTGGAAGAGGATCTTTTCAACAATGCTCTGCATATTCTGCTCTTTTTGATGATGTTTCTTTTTATCATGCTAACGCAGACAATCCTGATGCGTATCTTGATGATGATAAGATTCTTCAATTAGCTGGAGGTGCAGCTAATGCTCCAACTTTAAAAACTAATAAAACTATGAGCGTGATAAGATCAACGACTAAGAATTTATCATGGGAAAAACTTGAGGCGATTGATATTGATAATAGTGTTATTACATTTACAGTTACAGCAGAAACAAAAAAAGGTAGATTGAAAAATAATGGTTCTCGGATAAGGAATGGCGGAACTTTCACACAAGCTGACATTTATGCTGGGAAAATTACTTATCAACACACAGCATCTAATGAAAATCCAGATTCATTCACATTTTCTTTTACAGATGGAGCAACAACTCCAGTCACTGATCAAGTTTTCAATATAACAGTTTTTCCACACACGCCACCTGCATCAATAGAGGTTTACGGGAAAGATGATTTATGGATTCGTAATGGAGATAGTATTACTTCTGAAATGGATAATACGAAGTTTTCTGAATTATCAGTTGGTGAAACTGAAACAAGAACATTCACTATCAAAAATGATAATAGTGGAGCTCTTCAAGTTGCAATATCTGTTGATTTGATTGATTTTAATATAACTGGACCTTCTATAGTTGCGGCAGGAGGAGAAGAAACATTTGATATTGAATTTAAACCACTTACTCCTGATAAAAAAACGGCTGTGGTAACTATCACATCGAATGCGATTAACGCAAATAAATATCAATTCTCAATTGAAGGTGATGTTGCAGGTGCGGTAGGCGATACAACTCCGCCTGTTATTTCATTTTCTCCTAGTGATGGTGCAACTAATAAAGCTATAACAACTTCTATTGTTATTTCTTTTGATGAAAATATTAGAAAAATAGATAATAACCCTATTCTAGAATCTGAATTAAATGATTTTATTACATTTAAGAAAGGTAATTCAGGTGGTTCGGATATTGCATATTCCGCAGTTTGGACTAATGATAAACAAATAACTGTTACTCCAAATGCTAATTTGCTTAATTCGCAAACTTATTATTTATCTTTTCTTCCAGTTGAAGATTTATCTGATAATCCAACGAGTATCCAAGAAATATCTTTTACAACTGCTAGTGCTGGGAATAATGCGCCAGTAATCACAGAAGGTAACTCTATTTCTAGAACAATTGATGAAGATAATTCACCAACAGCTTTTGCATTAACTTTAAATGCAACTGACGCTAACGGCGATACTATTTCATGGTCAGTCAAAACTCAAGCATCAAATGGTGTTGCAATTGCTTCTGGCACTGGATTAAGCAAAGTTATTTCATATAATCCTAATGCTAATTATCACGGAACTGATTCTTTTGAAATTGAAGTTTCCGATGGTGCGGCAACTGATACGATAACTATTAGCGTAACAATAAATTCAATAAATGATATTCCAAACAATCTTGCAGTTCCAATTATAAATGGAGGAAAAGCTGTTAACGAAAGTCATTCAGTAACTCAAGGAAGTTGGAATGATGATGGAACAATTGATTCTTACACATATCAATGGCATCGTGCAGATAATGTTTCTGGTTTAAATAGTTCAGATATAACAGGGCAAACAGCTCAAACTTATACAACAACAGATTTAGACAACGCAAAATATATATCTGCAACAGTTACCGTAACAGATAACGATGGCGCTGCGGTTTCCGCAACATCAGAATGGTTCGGAGTTATTGGCGAAGAAGGAACT
>JAOZMT010000385.1 GCA_029934175.1 Victivallales bacterium
TTCAAGACGGAGATCCTTGGGTTATGGCAGGGGCAATTGTTGAATATACAAATAACAAACAAAAATTCATAAAATTTGGACAGAATGCTCGAAAAAAAGCAACAATAAGACATGATAAAAATAAAATTACAAATGATTTATTAAAAATATATAAAGAAATTACAAATGATTAAGTTATTACGACAGCCTTTTTATTTAGCAATATTCTTATTAATGTTGCCTTTTTTTTTAACTTGTTTTTTTGGAACGTACGTTACTGTAAAATATAATGTTACAACTATAGTATATGGAGATTCTATTATTCCGACAATAAGTACATATTTATTTCAATTAATTATAGGATTTATATTTTTGAAATCTTTCAACAAGTTTCAATTAATTCGTGCGGATTTATTTAGGTTAATGCTATTTTTTATTTTATGGACTGCCTTAGTCTCGTTTCTTGCTAATGATAAATTTCTTACGAATATAAAGTATTCTTTTTATTTCTTGGTTTTTTTTATAGGTGTTAGTAAATTTAAGAATAATTTTAAATTTATTAAAGTAAATATATGGATATTGCAACTAATAGGTATTTCTATTCTTGTTTTTTCTGTAATTATAATTATCGAACATCCTATCCCTGCATATAGAACGTATAGATCGTCTGTAATGCACTCTAACGCTAATGAAGATGCCTTAATCCTTACTGCATCATTACCATTTATGTTTTTAATTAAGAATAAGAAAATGAAAATAATTATTATCCTATATTATTTTTATTATCTAATTTTATATAATTCTACTAGAAGTGCAATTGTTATATCCTCTATTGTTGCGTTAATAATGTTATTCGAAATTTTAAAAAAATATAGGTGGTTACTTCTGTTAAGTTTAATTGTTTTTAGTATTAATTTGCTTGGTACAATTAGAGAAAATGTTCTAAATGATCCTTTATTTACAGAAGGAATTAGTGCAATAGAAAATAGAGAAGACGGAAATATGTCAGGACGAATTTTTGGTATTTTAATTCCTCTATATGAGTACACAATAGATAAATCCCCTATCTGGGGTTTTGGTGCTAAAAGCTATGAAAACGTTGCCTCACATTCAACATTTTATGTAAGTGAGAGTGGTAAAGAAATAGCAAAAGTGAGATCTCCTCACAATTTTTTTATTATGTTTTTTTTAAATTGGGGTTTTGTAGGTTTAATTACTTTCTTAATTATTTATTTTAGATATATATATATATCATATAAAATCTTTAAATTTAATAAAAATTCAACCTCATCTTCCTTGTTTTCATCTTGGATTGCATTTTCAGTAATGAATTTCATTTCTAATTCATTTAGCTATAGAGGTTGGACTGTATTTATCCTTTTGCTTTTGACTACTCATTTTTTGAATAAATATTTCTTACATATTAATTCATCTCAAGATAAGCATGAAATATTGATTGAAAAATAGAAAGTTTATAAGTTTTACAAGATAGTTTTTTTTGATTATGAATACTTTATAGCGAAATACAAAATTATCAACTAATTTAAATTCTATTATACGCCATCAATTATAGACTTTATTGCATTAGGTTTAATGAAAACAATAGCCGGAAGAGAGAATTGGATTATGTTATTTGTGATAATTCCAGGTTTGTATTATTTGCCGTTAATAGGAAAAAACAAAAAAGCAATTCATTAATTATTGTAATTTTATATAATTTCCAGTTGATTTTAAGCAATGAAAGAAGAAGTTAAAATAAAAATTTTATTTATTACAAATACACCTGTTCCATACGGTATGGCTGTAACTAATCGATTAATGTCTTTGGCAAAAGGTATTACAGCAAATAATCATGAAGCAAGAATAATCATAATAAACCCTACAGAAAAAAGCAAAAAGACTAAAAATACTAAAACACAAGGTGATTTTGAAGGCATTAAATATCAGTATTTAAATAAATCAACGATATGGCCTCAAAGCAGTATTGCTAGAATTATTATCTACATAAAAGGTATATTTAAGATAATGTATAAATTGTTAATATTAACAAAATCAAATAAACCAAATGCTATTATTATACAAAATATGCCTAATATTTATATATTAAATATCTATTTAATTGCTAAATTAAAAGGTATAATTTTGCTTCAAGAAAGAAATGAATTGCCGACAGTTCAAAATTTTACAAATCCTTTTAGAAAGTTAGATACACTTCTAAGTAAATTTTCTCTGCGTATTTTAGATGGAATGGTTCTAATCACTGAAGAACTATGCTCTTATTTTAAGGATAAAGTTAGTGAAAAATGCATTTTGGAACATATTAAAATGACTGTTGATAATGAAAGGTTCAATATTAATATTCCTTATAGACCTTTAAGCAAAAAATATATAGCTTATGCAGGTACTATGAGTGGTAATAAAGATGGTATGTCGGATTTATTAGACGCGTTTAGTATTGTAATTAAAGATTTTCCTGAATTAATTTTATGTTTAATTGGTGATATTTCAAATAAAGAAGAATATTCAAAATTGAAGAATAATGCAGTAAGATTAGCTATTCAGGATAATGTTTTATTCACAGGACTTTTAGAAGGAGACCAAATACCTGCCTATTTTCTTAATGCAGAACTCCTTCTTTTAGCCAGACCCGATAATCTTCAAGCAAGCGGAGGTTTTCCGACTAAATTAGGAGAATATTTAGCAAGTGGAATACCTGTTGTAATAACAGATGTAGGTGAAATAACTAATTATTTATCAGACGGAGAAAATGCTTTTATTTCTGAATCTGATAACCCTACTTCTTTTGCATCTAAAGTAACTGAAGCCATGAAAGATTATCAACGTGCAAAGAAAATAGGTCAAAAGGGGAAAAAGGTAGCAACAGAAATATTTTCATATAAAGTACAAGGATTGCATTTAATAAAAATGATAAGAAAAATTATAAATAAATAATTAATATAATTTAAAAATTGAAGAAGAATATAATAGATAATATTAAGTGGTCAAACTTTATAAATAACCACCCACAAGGCAATATTTTCCAAACACCTGAAATGTATGAGGTTTACAAAA
>JAOZMT010000036.1 GCA_029934175.1 Victivallales bacterium
TTCTAGTAGCCAAGAATTTATAAAATCAAAAATAGCAATTGTTATCATCTTTCAGAAAGTATATTTTTCAACCGTTCACAGTATAACAATGAAATTAAAGATTACGACTCATAAAAAAACTCTTCCTAATTATTCTGCTCTTAATTATTCTGCTTAACAAGAAGAAATTTAATATCAAATTTTCAAAATAATTCTGTCCATCTTGAAAATCCTGTTATCCTGTCAAAACAATTGTTGGACGGCATTAAAAACAACGCCCATTGTTAATATTCTTTCTTTCAATTATACTTCCTTGATACAATATAGTATAAATTTGCGATATATGCAAATTTAGAATTACTTAATTTACATTTATTTCATATAAAATCAATGATTTTAATCAATAAAAGTAGTAATCTATAAAATTTATGATATATTTGCATAAGTCGCAAGTATAGTTTAATAAAAATATAGGCAAAGGTATTATGAATTATTTATATGAAAAAGAATTTTATAATTGGGAGTCAACACAAGAATTATTAGAAAAATCTGATATTTTGACGCACATTCCAGTTGATGAAAATATTATATTGAAACCGAATTTGGTCACAGATGATCCACCACCTATAACGACTCCTGTTGAATTTGTAGAACAGATTATTGTTTTTTTACAAAAAAATGTAAAAAACAAGATTATTATAGCAGAAGGAACTGGAGAACCATCGTATACAACTGATTATGTTTACAATCAATTGGGTTATGCACAACTCGCAAATAAATATTCTATTGAATTGCTAGACTTGAATGAAGCAGATTTGGTATTATTAGAAAATTCTGATGCTAGTAGGTATCAAGAAATGTATTTACCTAAAATAATAATGAATAATTTTTTAATTTCAATCCCTGTGTTAAAAGCACATTCACTTGCAAAAGTAACATTAACTATGAAAAATATGATGGGTGCTGTCCCGCCTCAGCATTATTGTGCAGGTTCATGGAATAAATCTGCATTTCACTCAGATATGCAAAATTCAATATTAGATTTAAATAGATATAAAACTCCAGACTATACTATTATGGATGCAACTGTAGGAATGGCTGAAGCACATTTATGGGGTGATTTATGCAATCCTAAAGTTAATAAATTAATAGCAGGAAAAGATTCTGTCGCAATTGATGTTCATGGAGCGAATCTCTTAAATATTAATTGGAAAAAAGTCGCTCATATTAAAGATGCTGATAAGCTTATAGGCTCTTCAGAATTCCAAGTAATTAAGATAAAATAGAGTAAATATGATACCAATAAGTTTTGAACATGGCTTTACTTTATATATAGGTCTTTGGTTTATAATGCTTTCATTTTTATGGGGTAAAGAAATTTGGAGAGAATATTCTACAAAATGGAATTCTATGCAAGAATTATTATATTTATGCGATACATGCAATCATTCTTTTACATCAGAACAATATAAAAATATAACTAGATGTCCTAAATGCAATTCAATTTGCATATTTCGCAAAAAAGATAAATTTTAGAAAGTTGAATTATTATTGTGTGAATTAAAACAGCAGATAAAAAAGTCTGACTTGTTCTTAATGCTGACCAAAACAAAAAAATATTGAGAAGAATTAAGCAGAATAATTTTTTTTTAAAATTAATACAAATTCACTCATGATGTATATATTCAGTAAACCCCATTTTACCACAAAGTAGATGAAGTCTTTCGCAAAGAACACAAAGGTTTTCTTTGTGAAACTTAGTGTTTAACTTTGTTTCCTCTGTGGTTAACTATAATTTAATATGGTTCACTGAATATATACCTCATTACTTTATTTTTCACCTAATTATTTAACAATGAAAGTAAAAATTACGACTCATAAAAAACTCTTCCTAATTATTCTGCTCTTAATTATTCTGCTAAATAACAAGAAGTTAAGCTTTAAAAGTCTTTAATCAATATATTCGCAACTTAATTCTTTGATTTCATTAGTCCAAGTGTCACGACGATATACAAGTTTTTGCATTTTTTCCGCAGTAATTGAATCTATTTTATCATCAAATAAACCATCTCCATCACGATCTTTTACTGCTTGAGCTATAGTGAAAACTGTGAAATAATTATATCGTGTTGAAAAATAATTAAAATATTTAGGTAATTGTATTTCCTTTTCCCAATCATAATCTCCTTGTGAAAAAGATGCACTTTTAGCCATTTCACTTCGTCTTAAAAATGGAACATCTTTTTCGCCACTCCATTGAGAACCTCCAGCCCTTCTGTTTACTGTTAGTGTATGAGAAGTTTCGCCACTTTCAGCAAATGCTCCTTGCAAAGTTGCATAGTTCGCAGTATTTACATTTAATTTATATACTTCAGAATTATTATCACTTCGCATTGTTATTTGGTCTAAAATATTAGAATCTCCATCTCTATATTCGCCTCCACCACGAGTCAATTCTTGATTATTAGGAGAGTCAACTGTAGTATCGTTATAATGTCTTAAATTTAGAGTTGTCCACGGTTCTCCACGATGAACAGCCCCTAGTAAAGTCATTCCATATTCATCAATATGTTTTGTTCCTTGGTCAAAACCGTATTTACCAGCTTCTATTATAGAATTATAATTAGTTGGAGTAGAATCTGATTCGTAATCATGATCTCTTGACCAACTACTACATCTGACCCCATAATTATCTTCGCCTAAAGAACCATCACGGTTGCCAGCACCACTAGGATAAGTGTCTCTTTTACAATATGCTTGTGGCCAATCATCAGGATTAAGATTAACCATTGGGTCATTAACTTGATAACTAAAATGATACCACTTTCCTATGACATTATAACTCGTGTCTGGTTTCGTAACTTGATGCCTAGGCCAATTTACAGTTCTAGAGCGTTCACTTGATTTATCTGGATAAGAAATATCTACTAATTTACCATCATAGAATAGTGATATTTTTTTGATATTTGTTGCATAATTCCTTAAAGATAAATCTCTATTGCCGCTCACAGGTTTATTAGAAAAAATCCACCCCTGTTGCCAATTTCCAAACCAGCGATTTAGATAAGACTTTTTATCAGGTCCTGTAAAAGTTGTATTACGATTAAGAGAAATTTTATGATTATCAATTATTTTAGTATTATTTTGATAAACATCAAAAGATATATCGCCTTCAACTTCAACCCTGCAAGTTTTATTCATATTTTCATTCCACGGATTAATTATTTCTACATACAATCCTCTATAAACATACATATAAAAAGAACTCCAGCTAGTGAAGTATATATAAGGTAAATGTCTAACCATCAATTCATTAATAAAAGGAGTCTTTTCAATTCCCATATATTTAGGTGGATTTGCAGTGTCTATTGTAGGTTCTGAATTTGTATCAAACATATCTATAATATTTGCTGCTATTTGCTTGCGTTCTATATCGAGTTCTGATACATCTTTTCCTTGTTTTTCCCAATAATTTATATTTTTCCAATTATGCAACCAGTCAATCCCGCCTGCATTGTTCGCAACAGGGGCATCTCCAGTAGTTTCTTTATAAATTGCGGGTTGTGCAAGAAGACTATCAACTTCCATTTTATCCCATTGTTCATCAGATAAATTCATATTAAATCTTGCATATAATTCATCATCATCAAGTTTATTATTTGGGATTCCATCTTCATCACCTTTATCAATCCAAAAAGCATCAGGTTCTTTTGTTGTATATGGGAATAAAATTTGTGGGTATGCACTAGAAATGTCTGTTGTTCGTATCATATTTTCTTGAGAAAGCCAAGGCAAGTCAGCATCTTCATTGTTTTTAATTTTGGCTATATCTGCATCGGATATTTCACCTCTTTTATAATAAAAATCTTTTAGATTTAAAGCTGATATATCTTTATTTTTTTCTGTGGAATCTGCATTAATCACATAAGGATTTATGCAACCTGTTTTATTTACAATAATATATAAATATCGACTAGTTAATTTATTGTCAATTATATTATTTTCCCAAGATAATTTAGTAAAGAGATTATGCCAGTAGCATTGTGTAGGTTTTGTGCAAGGATTATCACATCGTCTTCCCCGCCTTTTAGGGACAAAATTCTTTAATCCTCCTAAACTTTCTAAAATACTTTCTTTTTCTTCTGTTGGAAGATAAAAATTAGGGTCAGGATTAGAAGAGTATAATACATTTTGTGATATATCCGAACTGTCATGTTCTTTGGCAAAAAAATTATATTCAGACTTAGATAAATATGGTAAAGCAGGACTTATTGTTTCAGGTGAAATTTTATATTCTTGATTATTATTAAGGAATAAAAATTGTAAAATGCCTTTAACTTTATTAGAAGTGTTTTCTAGAGTATAAGTAACATCAATATTATTTGCAACAACATCAGATTCTTTTAGAGCGTTGTTGGAAGAAAGCAAAAATGAAAATGTGATTAATGTCAACAAGGACATTATAAAAAGTGTATAAATAAGAGCAGAGCCTTGATTTCCTTTATTTTTCATATTCCCTCTAACTTAGGTTTTATTGTAATAAAAAGAATCTGCAATAAAATTGCAGATTCTAGCAACATCAAATTACATTGAAATTGCTTCTGTTGGACATTCTCCAACACATGCTCCACAGTCAACACAATCATCTTCTGTGACAAAAGCTTTTCCATCTTTCATTGCAATTGCTTCAGTTGGACATGTGTCTACACATACTTCACAACCAGTGCAATCATCTTGATTTACTACTGCAGCCATAATAGCCTCCTTTTTTTTAATTTAGTCTTCATCAAAAACTACCCTTTTAATAGATTTTATGAAAGACTATCTATAATATTACACTATAAAATAAAAAAATCAAATTTTAATAATATTAATTTAAATATATTTACTATAATTTGGTGTAAATATCATATTTTTATGAAATTTGGGCATTGTTCCTAATAGAAACCTTTAATTCTTTAGACAGGATAACAAGATTTTCAGGATTAACAGGATTTTTTTACTAAACATAACTCGTATATATTCAGTAAACCCCATTTTACCACAAAGTAGACGAAGTTTTTCGCAAAGAACACAAAGATTTTCTTTGTGAAACTTAGTGTTTAACTTTGTTTCCTCTGTGGTTAACTATAATTTAATGTGGTTCACTGAATATATACCATAACTCATTGATTTACGCATAATATCCTCGCAAGTTTGAATTCCTATTTTTCACCTAATCTTCAACAATGAAAGTAAAGATTACGACTCATAAAAAACTCTTCCTAATTATTCTGCTACTAATTATTCTGCTTAACAAGAAAAATTAGATGAGATTAAGAACATACCCTAAAAATGTAAAATTCTTTTTAAATTAATAAATATTATTATTCTCTGGATTTACAATTTGAAAAGATTCATGATGAATTTTTTCATCAGCTCTAAATGATAAATCACCACCAAATTCAGATTCTAATGATGTAAATAAATCAGAATCATGCTTTTTCAATCTTTCTAAAACTTCTGGATGCATTATTATTCTGACTTTGAAATTTGTTTTAACATTTTGCCTTCTTCGCAATATCTCTTTGAGTTTTCTTTGAATTTCTACACTCATACTAAGCACAGATTTGATTTGACCTCTCCCATGACAATATGGACATTTGTCATATACTAAATCTTGAATACTTTCATGCACTCGTTGACGAGTCATTTCCATTATCCCAAACCTTGAAATCTGTGCAATTTTTGTTCTCGCTTTATCCTCTCTAACTAATGAGTTCATTAACTTATATATTTCATCTCTATCACAAGCCCTGCTCATATCAATGAAATCTATTACTATTATTCCTCCTATATCTCTTAATTTTAATTGCCTTGCAACTTCTGCCGCCGCTTCTTTGTTAGTTGTAAGAATTGTATCTAATAAGTTTTTTCCTTTGTTTCTTCCCGAATTTACATCAATTGCAATTAAGGCTTCTGTTTCATCTAAACAAATATATCCTCCACTTGGTAATTTTGCAACTCTACTAAAAATATGATCTATTTGATTTTTTAACGAATAATAGTCGAATATAGACTTGGCTTTATCATAATAATGAATTTTATTTAAAACAGAATCTCCTGCTATTTTATAAAGTGATTCCATTAAATTATCGTAAGATGGTTTATCATCTAAAATTATATTATCAATATCTACTGTAACAAGTTCCCTCATTGTTTTTTCAAATAAGTTAGGTTCAGTGTAAACTTTAGCTGGTATTTGTGGATTAGAAAAAGATGACTCTATCTGCTCCCATTTCTCAAGTAGCATATCTAAATCTCTTTGAAAATACACTTCCTTAACTCCCTCGCCAACAGTTCTACAAATCAATCCCATTCCACTTGGTAAATTAAGATTTATTAATATTTTTTTCAACCTTGTTCGTTCTTTATTGCTTTCAATTTTTTTAGACAAACCAACAGTCGTTGAGTTTGGCACAAGAACTAAATATCTTCCAGGGATTGATACCGCTGCAGTAAGTCTAGCACCTTTTGTTCCAATTGGACCTTTAGTAACTTGAACAAGTATTTCTGAGCCAGGTCTGAAGAATTTAGGAACATCGGCTGTAGTTAGACATTTTGTGCGTCGATGCTCAAATAATTTTAGAAGCCTAGGTCGCTTATCTCTTGATAATAGCGTTTTAACCTTTGATATGAAACTTGTATTTTGTGGCTTTGATTGATTTAATTCAATTTTATCTACTTTATTCTCATCTGGGATAATATCCCTATGATGTAAAAAAGCATTTCTTTGAGTTCCAATATCAACAAATGATGCTTGCAATGAAGTATCATTTCTATTGATTCTACCCAAATAAATAGCTCCAGTCATTGCAGCTTTTTCATTAATTCGCTCTATATGATACTCTTCTAATTTCCCAGAATTAACAAAAGCAACTCGTGTTTCAAGTTCCCCATAATTCATAATGAAATGTTTTCCAGTATCTATATCTATCTGTTTTGTCGTTTTTTGTTCACCAGTTATATTATTTATATTTTGGTTTGGTTTTCTTTTTTTTGCCATTTTGTTTTACATATTACTTTAATAATTTATAATTAGAGTATCGTTCCTTTTTGAATTTTTTGACATCCTCGAAGAAATTCAGCTCCAGTCATTTCTTTTTTTCCTTCGGGGACTATCTTATTTAATTTTAATGCATTATTGCCACATGCAATAACCCATGAATGCTTATCAGCTTCTAACACTTCTCCTGCCTGCCCAGTTTTTCCTTCTATAACTGTAGCAGATACAATACGAATGCGAGGCTGCCTTTTAATTGTTTTTAATTGAAATGAAATGCCAGGCCATGGAAAATATGCTCTGATTTTTCTTTCAATATCAATGGCATCTTCTTGCCAATTTAATATACCGTCTTGTTTTGTAATCTTACCTACTTTACTAGCCTGTATATTATCTTGAGAGTTTTCTCTTAACTCTCCATCTTTTATTTTCAATAATACTTTTTCTATCTTTTCTGCTGATAACTCTCCAAGTTTTATTTCTAAATTATCTGCATATTCTGTGTGATTCAAAGGATATTCGACAGTTTCATAAACTGGACCTGTATCTAATCCTTTGTCCATTTTCATAAAACAAGCACCTGTTTTATTATCTCCATTTGCGATACATGCAGCAATTGGAGATGCTCCACGATATAATGGAAGTAGCGATGCGTGCACATTTAAACATGCTATCTTAGGTAAATTCAAAATAGTCTGTTTTAGCAATTGTCCAAATGAAACAACAATTATAAAATCAAGATTATACCCTATCAACTTAGAAATAAAATCATCTGAGTTTACAGATGGAATCTTATCAATTTCTAAATTATTATTATTTGCATAATTCCCAATAGGAGTCGAGATAAGTTGTCTTTTTCGTCCACCTTTTCTATCAATTTGAGTGCCAATCCCACAAATATTTATAGATTGAGAATCTAATAACTTCTCCAATACAGGAACAGCAATATCACCTGAACCTAAAAAATATATATTAATTTTCTTCATTTAACTTCTTTAACAATTTAATAATTTTATCATAATCTTTAATACCAGGAGATATTTCAACTCCACTACTCAAATCAATTCCATAAGGTTTAACTGCACAAATCGCAGATGTAATATTTGAACTATTAATCCCACCTGCCAAAATAATATCTTTCGATAATATTTCTTTTGCGACTTGTGCAACTTCCCAATTTGCTAACCTGCCAGTTCCGCCATATTCTGTTTTTGAAAAAGCATCAATTAGAAACTTATTTGCTGGATAATTTGCATACTTCGCAATATCTTCTTCTTTTTGTGGAGCAATAGCTTTCCAAACTTCTGCATACTTCGCACATTCTTCTGCGAACTGTGCAGATTCGTTACCATGCAATTGAATAACATCTATTCCAGCATCAATATATTCACGAATTATAGATAATTCTTCATTAACAAATACACCAACTTTGCACAAATCGCAAGAATTGTTATTTAGCAAAACTTTTAAATCACACGAAGAGATATATCGTGGACTTTTAGGATATGCAATAAAACCAACTGCACAAATCGCAGATTGGTTCATTACAAATTGCAGGTCTGAACCTTGCGTTATTCCACAAATCTTAAGAAACATACAAACTTATATTGTCAATAATTCTTTTTCTTTTTCTACAAGAACTTTTTCCAATCCTTTGATATAACGATCAGTCATTTCTTGAATGTCACTTAACATATTTTTTAAATCATCTTCTGTTATATCACTTGCTTTTTCTGCTTTTTTAGCTTGTTCATTTCCATCACGACGAATATTTCTTAAAGCAATTTTAGCATCTTCAGTTCTAGTTTTAACTTGTTTTGCTAATTTTTTACGCCTTTCTTCATCTATTTCTGGCATTGGTAAGCGTAATATTTTACCATCACTAACAGGAGAAATTCCTATATCTGATGCTAAAATAGCTTTTTCAACAGCCTTGACAGCAGAAACATCCCAAGGTTGCACTACAATTAATCTTGACTCAGGAGTTGAAATTCCTGCAAGTTCTTTTAAGCGTGTTTTAGAACCATAATAATCTACCATAATTCCTTCCACTAACGCAGGTGATGCTTTTCCTGTTCTGATTTTTGAAAAATCATCTTTCATTGCATCCTCTGTATTCATCATTCTCTCTTCAAGAGAATCCATTAAGTCTTCAATATTTTCACTCATAATTAACCCCTTTTAGTTCTTTTTTTAATTTATAAAATTTAATAATTAATATACATCATTTTGCTAATAAAAAAAGCATTTTCTTATTTTATATTCATTTTTTTTATTTGGTCTCGTATATCTGCTGCTCTCTCAAATTCTAAATTTTTAGCTGCGGCTAACATTTCATTTGTCAATTCTTCTATTAAGTCATCAAAATCAGCATCGCTCTCTACACCATATAAACCGAATTCCTCCCCAGCACAATGTTCCGTAACTTCCTTTTTAGGAGATACTATATCACTAATTGTTAAACCTATCTCTTTTTTTATTGTAGTAGGAGTTATCCCATTTTCTTTATTATATTTTTCTTGTAATTTGCGTCTTCTATCAGATACTTGAATTAATTTTTTAATACTATCTGTTTTTTTATCGGCATATAAAATAACGCGTCCATTAGAATTTCTAGCAGCACGCCCAGCAACCTGCAATAAAGCTGTAGAAGAACGCAGAAAACCTTCTTTATCTGCATCAAGAATAGCAACTAATGAAACCTCAGGAATATCAAGTCCTTCTCGTAATAAATTAATTCCAACCAAACAATCAAACTCGCCTTTCCTTAACTCATTAATAATTTGAACTCGTTTAATAGCATCTATTTCAGAATGCAGATATTTCACTTTTAAACCAGCATCATTTAAATAATCAGCCAATCTTTCTGAATTTTTCTTTGTCAAAGTTGTAACTATAACCCGTTCATCTCGTTTTGCATATAAATCAATTTCTGCAATAATATCATCTATTTGCCCTGTTAAAGGGCGAATTTCTATCGTTGGATCTAATAAACCAGTTGGTCTGATAATCTGCTCAGTTACATTTATACTTAAATCCAATTCATAATTACTTGGGGTTGCAGATACAAATACTGTATCGCCTGTTAGTTTCTCAAATTCTTCAAATTTCAGAGGACGATTATCCAGAGCTGAAGGTAGTCGAAAACCATGATCTACAAGAGTTTGCTTACGACTTCTATCTGCTTTATACATTGCCCTTACTTGTGGAATTGTAACATGTGACTCATCTATAAAAGTAACAAAATCTTTTGGAAAAAAATCTAATAAGCAAGGTGGACGCACGCCAGGTTTCCTATTTCCAAGATGTCTTGAATAATTCTCAATTCCACTACAATATCCTATTTCCTTCATCATCTCAATATCATATCGTGTTCTCTGATAAATCCTTTGTGCTTCGACTAATAAACCTTGTTTTTCAAATTCTTTTACTCTGGTATGCATTTCATCTAAAATAGCTTCACAACCTAAATCGAGTTGTTCTTTTGGAATAACAAATAGTTTTTTAGGGAAAACCAAAGCCTTTTCAACAACAGTCATCGCTTCGCCAGTTAAAACATCGCACTTTGAAATTTGTTCTATTTCATCGCCCCAAAACTCAATGCGAACCATTTCTTCATTTTGTGCAGTATATATTTCAACTGAATCGCCACGAACTCTAAATTGCCCTTTTTCAGGAGAAAAATCATTTCTTTCATATTGAATATTTATTAATTTTTCTAATAATACATCTCGTTCAATTTTATCATCAACATTAAGAATTATGCTCATATCTTCATAATCTTGTGGAGACCCTAAACCATAAATAGATGATACACTAGCAATGACGATAACATCATTTCTTTCTATTAAAGATGCAGTAGCAGATAGTCTTAATTTCTCAATATTTTCATTAATGCTAGAATCCTTTGCAATGTATGTATCTGTTTGAGGCAAATACGCTTCAGGTAAGTAATAGTCATAATAACTTATAAAATATTCAACAGCATTATCGGGAAAAAAACTTTTAAATTCGCTATATAATTGAGCCGCTAAAGTTTTATTATGGCTTAAAATTAGGGCAGGGCGTTGAATGTTTTTAATAAGATTAGCCATAGTAAAAGTTTTACCAGACCCAGTAACACCAAGTAAAGTTTGATATTCTTGCGTAGATATTTTATCAGTCAACTCTCGTATAGCTTTACCTTGATCACCAGCTGGTTCATAAGAAGATTTTAAATTAAACATAATTATATTCACATCCTTTTTTTATATTTGCACATTTCGCAAAATTATTTAACAAGTTCGTAGTTC
>JAOZMT010000386.1 GCA_029934175.1 Victivallales bacterium
CCAATTTCTACAATTACTAAAGGAGGATGATTTAATCCTATTTTTCTATTTATTATTATTATTTCGTTCATATCATAATCTCCCATCATTTTTCTTTAAAATATTTTTAATATCGTAAATAACTAATTCAGAATTTTTGTTATTTAATTCTGTTTCTAATTTATTAAACTCTTTGTGAGCAACAGCCAAAACAACTGCGTTATAATTTTGAATATCTAGTTCTGAATGTTGAATTAAATCGAGATTATATTCATGCTTAACCTCATCTTTATCAGCCCATGGGTCATAAATGTCTACTATTGCACCGAACTCTTTTAATTCATTAATAATGTCAATAACTTTTGTGTTTCTTATATCTGGACAATTTTCTTTAAAAGTTATTCCCAATACTAAAACTTTTGATCCACTTACTTTATGATTTTTTTTAATCAAAAGCTTAACAACTTGATTTGCTACATATATCCCAATGCTATCATTTAATCTTCTTCCAGCTAAAATTATTTCTGGATGATAACCAACGCTTTCTGCTTTATGAGTCAAGTAATATGGATCAACACCAATACAATGACCTCCAACTAATCCGGGTTTAAAGTTTAAAAAGTTCCATTTTGTTCCTGCAGCTTTAAGAACCTCATGGGTGTCAATATCAAGTTTATTAAATATCATACTTAGTTCGTTTACAAAAGCAATATTAATATCTCTCTGAGAATTTTCTATTACCTTTGCGGCTTCCGCAACTTTTATACAAGGAGCTAAATAAGTGCCAGCTGTAATAATTGATTTATATAATTCATCAACTTTTTTACCTATTTCGTAAGTACTACCACTTGTTACTTTTTAAATTTTATCAACAGTATGTTCTTTATCTCCAGGATTAATTCTTTCTGGAGAATACCCACAATAAAACCCTTTTTGTGTTAATTTTGAATCTTGAATTTTAAATTTTGAATTATTTTTAAGAATTTCGGTAGAAATATAATCTAATCCACTAATTTTTTCAAGAATAGGCACACAATCTTCTTCGGTTGCGCCGGGATAAACAGTTGATTCATAAATAACAATATCATTATTTTTTAGAACTTTTCCAACGGTTTCAGATGCTTTTATTAATGGAGTTAAGTCTGGTTTTTTATATTCATCTAGTGGAGTTGGAACAGTAATAATATAAATATTACAATCTTTTAGTTCATCAATTTGAGTCGTAAATTTAATATTATTTTTAATTGCTTCATTTAATTTTTCTTCTGTTAACTCTAAAGTTTTATCATATCCTTTTTCTAATGCATCAATCCTAGATTGAATTATATCAAATCCCACAACGGAATATTTTTTTGAGAATTCAACCGCTAAAGGTAATCCAACATAACCTAACCCTATTATTCCTATCTTATTTATTTTCATTATTATTAATTTTTTTTTATATTACTTGCGGAATCCGCATTGTTTTATTGTTAAGTTTATCCGCAGATTACGCAGAATTTTTTATTTTACCACTGATAAACACTAAACGACACTGATAATACCTTTTTAGTAGATTATTTTTTCAAAACATCTTTTGCATGAGTTACTAAAGAATTACTAATATAAATATTTTGAGATTTCATATTATAAATAATTTCATCAAAATCTATCTTAATAAATCCCATTTTTAAACCTTTAATTATAATACCTAAAGATCCTGTTAATTTAAGATTGTTTAATCTCGCCACCCTTCTCCCAACCACTTCATCAATACAAACTGTATGGATATCATTATTTAAAGCTAATTGTATAACAGAAGCCTCACCAATATCTAAAGAGTTCGATAAGTATGAGTTTATTGATAATGGCAATGATTCTTTGATAAGAAAATCTGATTTATTAAATATATCCGCTCCAAATTTCGTTGAACTTTTGTAATTAATTTCTTCATTCACTTCAAATGGAACCATTACTTTATCATACATTTCACCCAAGATTTCTAAAGAGCCTAATCCTGAAATTATAGATATTATTGGACTTGTATTAATAACTATAACCTTACTATGCATTTTCTATATCCTGATTTAAATCATCGCTATTTATACCAGTAATAGGAACATTGTAATTGGCTAATTGTAAAAGAAAGCTAATTCTATCTAATCCTACTAATTGAGACGCAATTCCTGATGGTAATCTATTGTTTTCATATAACTTAACTGCCATTGCCATTTTTGCCTCTTTCTCAAACTGTTTTCTTGTTTCATGCAGTATATCTGGGATCCTTTCTGAATAGTTTAATGTTAATGTTTGCATAATACATTTCTCCTTTTTTTATATTATTTGCGGAATTCGCATTATTTTATTGTTAAGTCTATCCGCTGATTACGCAGATTTTTTAAGAATACTCTTTTTACAAAATCATTTTTTTCTGTCCACCAATTTTACTAATCCACACTAATTTTAAAGAAAGAAGATTATTTTTTTTAATTTGCTTACTTCGCAAACTAAAAACTTTTAATCTGTTTAAAGTTCTCTTTTTATATTCTTTTTTCGTGAAATCCGTGTAATTAGTGGACTATTTTCTTACACAAAAACTGCTGTTATTTTTTTGCCGTTATACTCTTTTTCTACAATATCAAAATTCTTTGATTTTTGAAAGTTAAAAGTTATCGGGGCAAACCTACTTTTTAATGTTTTTATTCTTGTTTCTTTGCGTAAAACGCAATACTTGATAACAAACAAACACTTTTTTTAGATTCAACTTCGCCCCATTAAATTGCGAAATATACAACTCTTAAACCACTAATCAACACTAATTCACGCTAATTTTTAAGAAAGATGATTAAAACTTTTTATTTGCGACATACGCAACTAAAAATTTTTAATCGGTTTAAAGTTATAATCTTATGTGCGAAGCACAAAAACAAAACTCTTTTTAGTGTTTAGTTAGTGTTCATTAGTGGTTATAGTTATCGGGGTCAAACCTACTTTTTAATGTTTTTTGACTTATTTTTTTGAGTTATCAGGGTCAAACCTGGCGTGTTAAAAACTAAAATATTGAATAAATAAATATACTAATAAAAAATG
>JAOZMT010000387.1 GCA_029934175.1 Victivallales bacterium
CTTCCATTGGAAATTGAAAATTCCTTGTTCAATATTGGATATTTTTAACCATTTATTTTTTCAAATTCAGTCATGAAATCAATAAGTTGTTCAACACCACGCATTGGCATAGAATTATAAATACTAGCTCTTATACCACCAACAGCACGATGACCTTTCAAACCAATCATTCCTTCAATTCCAGCTTCTTTAATGAACTTAGCCTCTAGTTCTGGAGTAGGTAGATTCATTACAATATTCATACGAGATCTACTCGCTGGATCAACTGGAGAACTGTAAAAACCACTAGTATCAATAGTTTCATATAAAACTTCAGATTTCATATCGTTAATTTCTTCAACAACTTTAAGTCCACCTTTTTCAATAATCCAATCACTTACAAGTGAAAGCATATAAATAGAAAATGTAGGAGGAGTATTAAACATTGAACCTTTACTGTAATAAGTATTATAATTAAACATTGAAGGCAAATCCTTAGGACTTTTTTCTAATAAATCTTTTTTGATAATAACTAAAGTAACTCCACTAGGACCTAAGTTTTTTTGAGCACCAGCATAAATCATTCCATATTTATTGACATCTATAATTCTTGACATAATATCACTTGACATATCAGCAACTAAAGGTGCTTTAACTTCAGGTGTATCATGATATTGTGTTCCATAAATTGTATTATTTGAAGTAATATGAATATAAGAAGAATCTTCTTCTGGTTGCCAATGACGAATTGTTGGGACTCTATCGTATTTAGAATCTTTACTACTTGCAATTATTTTAACTTCTCCAAAAAGTTTAGCCTCTTTTATAGCTTTAGTTGACCACATTCCTGTATCTGCATATTCCGCAAATCCACCTTTTTTCATTAAATTCATTGGAAGCATTGAAAATTGCATACTTGCTCCACCTTGAAGAAAAAGAACAGCATAATCTTCACTAATATTCATAATAGAACGAATGTTTGCTTCAGCACGATCCATTACTTCCATAAATTCTTTTCCACGATGTGATAATTCTAAAATTCCATTACCAACTCCATTGTAATTACAAAATTCTTTTTGTGCTCTCTCCATTACTTCTGTTGGTAACATAGCAGGTCCAGCGCTAAAGTTAAATATTCTAGATGACATTTTAATTTCTCCTTTTATTTTAGTTTTAATGCATCATAATAACTCGTATAAGTCTTATGAATGCTTGTATGATATTCCTCATCATATTCTTTCAAGAAAGAAAATAATAGAGGGTTTATTGTTTGTGTGTTTAATACTATTCCATAGCTAATAGAAAGAATTTGTTTTAATTCTTCATGCATTAATAATTCTGATAATTCATCATCATAAATGCTATCAAGACTAGGTATTTTATCTAGATGCAATGGAAGTTTGTATAACTTCTCTAATTTATCTAAATTATTAAAAATTTCTGTATGAATAACTCTATATAAAGTTGGATCATTTTTTGCAATAAGTTGTATTGCATTAAGCCAACTATCACATGATGTTTTTAAATGAAAGTTGTTGTCAGTTAATTTGTTAATTATAGGATATGTTTTATATTTTTTATTACCATTATGAATTGAAATTTTATAATTTCCATATACCTTCGCTATTTCTGCATGCATCGCAAAATGCTCAGAAAATTCATCAATATTACCAATGTAGTCAATGCCTCTTTTAAAACTACCAATAAAATGTGGAGCAAATGCTGAAATTTCAACACCAAGTGATTTTAATTCATTTATAATAAAAAGATGACATTCCGGCCATGTTGGATAACGAGTTTCATCGACTGATATTTCAAAATCAAAATTATCACCACAATTTTCCTTAAGGTGATCATATATATTTTTGGCATGCATAATTCCTTCATGATACATTATTGCAGAGCGTTTTGAAGTTAAAGAACCAAATGTAATAGTATTACTACCAATATGAAAAATTTTATCAAAATATTCTTCTTCGATATGAGTTTTAAAACTATTAGGTAATTTTTCAAACTCTTCGTTAATTCTATCTTCTGTCCATAAAATTACATTAGAATTCATTGATGGTGCAAGGTTCAAAGTTATCATTGTCATTCCTGCAGCTAAAGCAGTATTAACATCATTTATAGACCTTAAATCATTTGCATCTGCACCGAAACCACCTTCATAACCACATTGAAAAACCTTGAATAAAGTTGTGTTTAGTAAGTCATTATAAGTTCTACCTGTTTGCTTTAACTCTTTCATAGATTGCTGAGCTAAAACAGGCTTTATATCATAATTATTAATTGAAGCTATATGACCAGGTGTTGCAACTCCTAATCTATCTCCATAACCAATAATTGTTTTATTTTTATGAAGTGCTACTGGATTTGTCCAAGGAAAAATTTCTTTTAGAGCTCCAGCTGTTCTATTATCTAAGTTGCATCGTTTAGCAAAAAGTCCACTATCTCCAATTGTTTCGCCACTAAATTTTGTTATTATACCATCCTTATGTGGAGACATAACCATAATGAAATGTTCTTTATGATCTTTCGCCATTGATATAATAGCACCCTCAGTTTTTCTAACAGATTTAGCATAAAACGCAACAGAACTGTCATTGTTACAGTGTATGTTTTCTTTTATATTTTCTTCTGATGTATTAAAAACTGAAGATACTTGTTTCAATATTTTTTTCATTTTTACCCTTTTATATTCTTTAATTATAGTAATTTTAATTGAATAACTATATAACATTATTCGATATTTTCAAGTTATTTTTCAAATATTTTATATTTCATATTGAACTTTATAGAATTTAATTATCGCTAAATACCTGTATAATGAATATTTTATGTTATAACTAAATAATGCAAAGATAAAAAAAACTTGGTATATATCTGTAATAGATTATACTGTAATTGATTACTAATATTTCGGGATTCGATTTCAGGGAAATTAAACAATAAAACTTGCGAAGCAACTTGACATGTTTAAAATATATTTTTGCCAGGATAACAGGATTTTCAAAATTGATTTTATTTATATTTTTCTAAATGACACTCTTAATAATTAAAAAAAACTA
>JAOZMT010000388.1 GCA_029934175.1 Victivallales bacterium
CCGTTTTAACCTACGGAGGGGAGCAACAAAACTACAACCCTGAAAGGGTTGCACTATGCTTATTAGCAGGTGTTTAGGAGATTGTTAGATTAAATCGACAGCCTCTGCAAGCGGAACTCTGACAGTTTTTTTGATTTTTCGTAATTAAAAGAGTAAAACTATTTTAAAACTAGGCAACAAGATTAATTTTTTATTTTAGAAATAAAAAAATCCTGTCAATCCTGAAAATCTTGTTATCTTGTCTAAATAATGGATTGATGGTGTTAAGAATATGGGAAAATATAAATTAGAGGAATTAATAAATGAAGAAAGAGCAAGATGTTGGTCATAGAGAACGATTAAGAAATCGGTTTGAAAAATCAGGAATAGAGTCGCTACAAGATTATGAAGTTGTTGAATTACTTTTGACTTATGCAATTGCAAGAAAAGATGTTAAGCCAATTGCAAAAAACTTATTAGATGAGTTTGGAACAATATCTGGTATATTGCAGGGGAATAAAGAAAAATTATCTAAAATCAAAGGTATTTCAGATAAAACAGCATTGTTCTTTAATTTTATAAAAGATGTTTGTTCTGAAAATTTATCAGATGAAATTCAAGAAAAAAAAACATTCTCATCACCACAATCCGTTGCGAATTATGCAAGAATGAAACTTGCTGGATATAAAGATGAAGCTTTTTTGATTTTATATCTAAATGTAAAAAATCATCTTTTAGATTCTATTATTGAAGCAAATGGAACTGTTAATAAAGTTGTGGTTTATCCTAGAAATATTGCAAGAAATGCTTTAAGACTCGATGCAACCTCAATCATTGCCATACACAATCATCCTAGCGGTATATGCACGCCTTCTCAATCTGATAAAGATTTAACAAAAACTTTGTCCAATGCTCTTAATACTTTAGATATAAATTTACTTGATCATATTATTGTATCAACGGCATCATATTTTAGTTTTAAAGAACAGCATTTAATGTAGTATGCAAGATTCTTTTGATAATATAAATAACTTTTCATGGTCGCCATTTAGAGATAGTGTTTTTGAAAAGTGTCCGAGAGCGTATTACTATAGATATTATGCCTCGCAAAATGGGTGGCGTGATGATGCAGATGATGCAACTCAGCATTTATATTTATTAAAAAATCTTAAGTCTGGTAATATTTGGATAAAAGAAATTATTACAAAAGCAATAAGAACAGCTGCATTATCTAGCAGTGAAAATAAGGAACAAATTGTGAAAGGTATTGTTCTTGAAGAATATTCCAAAGGCGTTTTTTCTGTAATTAATCAAAAATGGAAAATTGATTATAAAAACTTAAATCTTTATGATATATATTATAAAAATAAATCTGCTAATAATATTTTAGAAAAAATTAAAGATACTGTTTTGAAAGCTATTGATAAAATATTAGAATTAGATATTATAAAAAACTTATGGCAAAATGATTATCTAGATTTTTATGATATTAAACAACCTACATCATTTTTTCTAAATAATTTAAATCTTTGGACTAATATATCTATAGCTCATAATATGGGGAATAAAGTTAATCTTATTAATTTTGTATTAAGCGATAAATCGTCTTTGTCATATCAAGTTCAAAGGCTTTTTATTGAGTATAATTATAAAATTCCACAAGAAAATATTGAAGTAACTAATATAAATTTTTTAAATACAGAAATATCAATAGTTTGTGATATGACTCAAGAGTTGTTAGATAAAATTCCTCAACAAGTTGATACAATGAAACAATTTATTTACGAAAATGGTTCTGTTTGTGAAGATGATTTTGATAAAAACTTGCATAACTGTCATTTTTGTGAATTTAAGGAGTATTGTGAATTATGAAAATAGCTTTATCTTTAGGAGGAAATTTAGGTGATACAAACATAGCCTTTTCCACTGCAATTGTTAGATTAGAAGAAGAGGGCGTTTGCGATATATGCAAATCTTCAATTTTCAAAACGAAGCCAATTAATTGTCCTGAAAATTCGCCAGATTATCAAAATATGGCAATCACAGGAAGTTGGTATCATTCTCCCAATGAATTGCTTGTGTTATGTAAAAAATTAGAACAAGAACTTGGACGAGATAAAACTTATATTAGAAATTCTCCACGACCGTTAGATATTGATATAATTTTATTTGGCGATGAAATTATAAAGACAGATAATCTTACTGTGCCACATATAGAAGCTCATAGAAGATTATTTGTGCTTGAGCCACTTGCACAAATCGCACCTACTTTAATATTCCCTACATTTCAAAAAAGAGTTGATGAATTATTGAAAGAATGTGTCATTTCGTTTAAAGTTTTATCTATTTCTAAAATGAAAGCTAATCTGAATTTTTCTGAACAAGTAAAACAATTACCTATTGAAAGTCAAGAGAGAAAATTAAAATATAAAAACGAAAAATCAGCCTGGGCATCTCTTTGTGCCGAAAAAATATGCAGAAGTATGTTATTGGACAAATATGATGATAATGTTGCAAATCAAAAATTTGATATAGGAAAAAATGGAAAACCATACTTTAGAGATAAAATAGATATAAATTTTAATGTTTCGCACTCATCGCAATTTGCGACTTGTGCAATATCGCCTTATGAATTGGGGATAGACATAGAAGATGCTAATAGAAAAGCAAATAATTTTGCACAAATCGCAAAAAGATTTTATTCGTCTAGCGAAAATGCTTTTGTTGAAGAATATGGAAAAGAAGGTTTTTTGAAAATATGGACAATGAAAGAAGCATTCGTAAAGTCAATAGGAACTGGAATTTCTATTCCTTTAAATCAATTCTCTGTTCCTTTAGAATCAAATCAAACCATTATAAATAATCAACAATTCTTTTTTCATTATGTCAAAACCAAGCAATATCATTTATCAATATGCTCAAAAGTTGACCTGAATGTTATCAAGCAGAATAATTAAGAGCAGAATAATTAGGAAGAGTTTTTTTTATGAGTCGTAATCTTTTCGTTCATCACATTTTAGGCTAGAAATTTAAAGTGTCGGAGTTCCGCTTTCA
>JAOZMT010000389.1 GCA_029934175.1 Victivallales bacterium
ATCTGTGGTTCAGTTAATTATTTACATTTTTAACATGTCAAGTTATTAAATTGTCTAATTTAAGATTACAACTGTTTTTAAAGAGGATACAGAAAGCTGCATAATTCGCAAAAAATTATGCTGATTCATTATTTAATTATTGTTCATTAAAAATATCAATACATTGCTCTATAAGTTCAGGTATATTATTTTCATAAATATACTCCCAACCTAACCACATAAATTTATTTTTTATGTCTAATCTGTTTTCAATATTAGGGTTTGTGCTAGGAAATAAGCCTTGATGTGATAATATTTTAGCAACATCATCAGATGCTAAAGCATTAATAAGACTTTGTGATTTTTCTTGATTAGCCTTTGTTAACATAAAAATAGGACTAATAATTGCACCGTCTTCTGGCCAAACTGCTTGCATTGTTCCACCTTCTTTGACCATCTTTGTGAAAAAATATGGCATAATGGTAACTGCAGGTCGTTCATTCTTGTTTTTTTCACTCTTCACCATTTGCGAAGGGTGCATTGCAGAAAGCATTGATTTACTTAATTTTCTGACTCCTTCTTCTCCATATTTTTTATGTATATTTAGAAGTAAACTTGCAAAAAGATCAAAATCTCCAACTGGGATAGATATTTTGTTTTCATAACACGGTTTTAATAAATCTTCCCATGTTTTAGGAATAGGTAAATCGCCTAGTTCTTTAGTATTTACCAAAAAGACTGCTGGAACTACACTAATAATAGAATAGTGCTCCTTAGGATCTTCAAGGTTTATATTATCAAAAGATGTATTAAATTTTTTAAAAGGCAATCTATTTTTAAAAACTCCATCTTTTTTGAATTTCCCAATGCCTTTATCACTAAAGAATGTCTCAAAGCCTGCAGAAATAAAAATATCAGGTAACTCGTTAGGATTTTCAATTGATTTTATTCGATTTTCCATCCAAGCTGCTCCTTCAGAAGCAGCTTTTAATTCGTGCATTAATTTGTAAGGTGTATTCTCATATTCTGTTTTTGAAAATTTTTGAACAAATTCCAAAAGTGGAATCCTAACAGGGCAGGGGAGAGCTCCAAGAAGGAATATAGAATTTTCATCATATTGCTGTTTTTCTTTATTTAAAGTAGAATCTTCAGATAATCTATTTGATTCTATTGCACTAATTAGTAATTCTTCAAAAATATCATAGCTTTTACCTTTTAATAATAAAGCCTGCTTAATAGAGATAGAATTTCCTAAAGTTTTTCTCTTGTTATCATCTTCCATTTGTGGAAAGCCATTTGATAAAAATACAGGAAGAGTTTCTGAATACTCTTCGGTAATTTTATAAATAGTATCTTCTTTTTTAAAATAGCTGTTTTTTTTAATAGACATAATATATTTCTCCATTTAAGTTTAATTTTTTATCTATTATAATATAGCATTCAATTCTATTAATTCTAGATTTATCAAAAGAAAAGAATGCTTTTTGTTATTAGTCTTCTATTGAACTTAATCGTTTAGCTATTTTTACTAATTCGATGAATTCTTTGCGATATCCAAACTTATCGTTTTCCAAACCTAATGAACCTAAATCTAGAATAGAACTATAAGTTGTATTTCCAGAAAATTGCGAACCGTGCAATTTCATACCAAACTCTACAACTGCTGTTGCAAATTTAAATTCTGAACTTGTATTATTAAAATTCTTAAATTCATTTTTTAATGGGTATGTCAATAACTTACTTTTAGTTCCTTCTGGCTCTTTATAACGAAGTTTAACTGTCATTAATTCATCAGAATATGCTTGTTTAACTTCTGTTTTAGCTTTTTGTTGATATTTTAACTCATCAACATTTGAAGGCAATGAAGTTCCTTTTAACACAACTTCATAAAATGCGGTAACTGTATGTCCTGCACCAATCTCACCTGCATCTTTTTTGTCATTATTAAAATCCTCATTTTTCATTTTTCTATTTACATAACCGATAAGTCTATAGCCTTCGATTAAACTTGGATTAAATTCAACTTGAATTTTAACATCTTTTGCTATAGTTATTAAAGTAGCTCCCATTTCATTGACTAATACTTTTTTTGCTTCACTTATTGTATCAATATATGCATAATTCCCATTACCTTTATCAGCTAATTTTTCAAGTGTGCTATCTTTATAATTTCCCATTCCAAAACCTAAAACACTTAAAAAGACTCCACTTTTAGCAGATCTTTCAATCAGTCTTGTTAAATCGCCATTGTTTGTGACTCCTACATTGAAATCTCCATCTGTTGCTAAAATAACACGGTTTATTCCGCCTTCAATAAAATTAGCAATTGCTGTTTTATATGCAAGTTTTATTCCAGAACCACCATTTGTTGAACCTCCAGCGTTTAATCTGTCTAATGATTTTAAAATAGTTTCTTTTTTATCTGCACAAGTCGCAGGTAATACTAATCCTGATGCTCCTGCATAGACAACGATAGATATTTTATCATTCTCGCCAAGATTTTTAAGCATTAATTTTAATGATTTTTTCAATAAAGGTAATTTGTTAGGGCTTCCCATAGAACCTGAAACATCTAGTAAAAAAACTAAATTGCTAGCAGGGCGTTTATCAACATCTATTTCTTGACCTTTTAACCCAATCATAACAAGTTTGTTTTGTTTATTCCAAGGACAATCGGCAGCTTCAAACTGAACAGAAAAAGGTTTATCATCTGCACACTTCGCATATTTATAATCAAAATAGTTAATCATTTCTTCAATACGAACGGAATCTTTTGGCGGAAAGCTACCTTGTTTCAAAAAGCGACGAACATTTGCATAAGACGCAGTATCTACATCAATTGAAAAAGTTGACAAAGGGTCATTAGCAACTTTTTTAAATTCGTTTTCCGTAATTCTATCATATTGTTCAGTGTTATAATTTTGTTCAACAGGAATAGGCTTATGCATCATAGGAGTTTGCATTGAGCATGAACTCATTTCTCTCAAAACACTTGATTTTGAATAGGTTCTAATAGAATTTTGTCTTCCTATGCTTAGGATACTGCCATTTGT
>JAOZMT010000390.1:0-1827 GCA_029934175.1 Victivallales bacterium
TTGAATTCCGTAGTTAATTCAATCTTTTAAGGGGATTCCTGGATTGTTGGATTGTATTTTTCAAGCAATAATCCAAAATCCATTAATCCAAAAATTCTTTTCCCAAAACGGATTTATCTTTGCATTTTTCTATTATTCACTCAAGTATAAAGGTGTGAGTTCTGAATATACTGGGAAAGATACTTAATTTAAGCTTTTGTTCCCAAATAAGCAATGTATTCTTCTCAGTATCTAAGCATTATGCCGCCGAGACGGACGGCGCTACGCTTAAATCGACAGCCCCTGAAAGCGGAACTCCGACGGCTTTTTTTTATTTTTCTAAATCAAAATGTAAAGACCTTGTTAAAACTAGCCTTTTTTTATTTAATTTCTTCTAAAAAAACAAACCTCTTAACTTTTCGTGAGTTTTATATTTTTCGTGGTTAAATTCTTATTTATTGATACAATAAATCCCATATATTTTGATGTTTTATTCCTTCATTATCTCCAAAGGATATTTCATCCATTGAAACTACTTTTTTACTATAATTATCCTTTATCTTTTTTAAACTACGATACTCTCGCTCAATAACATCTTTATCAGATAACAAATAAGTAACTTGAATGTATTCTTTAATATCATTGCGTTCAACAACAAAATCAACTTCATTTTTATAAATAGTTCCAACATATACTTGATATCCAAGCCTTTTATAATGTAAATAAACTAAGTTTTCCAAATGATGCGATGCTCCTACATCAAATTTAGATGATAAATATTTTTTAAATGCTATATCATTTACATAAAACTTTCGCTCTCCAGACAACAAAGCTTTACCTTTTACATCATACCTTTCACATTCATGAATAACTAACGCATTTCTCAAGTATAAAAGATAATTTGTAACTGTTTCATAATTTGTAGGACAAGATGAACTTGACAAATATTTAACTATATTTTTAAAAGAAAAAAGAGTTGCTGGATTATTTACAACAAATAAAAACACTCGTTCTAATAAATTTATATCTTTTATATGATACTTTTTCACAATATCATTTAAAATAATAGAATCTTTTAAAGATGATAAATAATGATGCTTTGAATTAACAGAACCCATACTAAATAATTCAGGTAATCCTCCTGTTTTTAAATATTTCAAAAAAGAAACCTTCCCTTTTTCTAATTTTTTATAATCAATAAACTCTTTATAAGAAAAAGGATAAATATAAAATGGCAAATACCTGCCACCTAACGCTGTTCCTAGTTCTGATGACAGCATCTTAGAATTTGAACCTGTTATAAATAATTCATAATCATAATGATCACTTTGAGCCCAAGACGCAGCTAATTTCTCCCATTCATCTACATCTTGTATTTCATCTAAAAAAATATAGACTTTCCCATCAGGTTTAATTTTTTCAATATAATATTTAAATAATTTATTCAATCGAACTGCACTATTTATATTATTAAATTCAAATTCTTCTTTATTAAAATAAAATATATTCTTTCTATTTATACCTTTTTCATTAATTAAAAACTTAATAACCTGCTTTAATATTTGACTTTTCCCTACTCGCCTTTGTCCCATTAAAACTTTAATTAATTTGTTTCCTATTACATCTTTTACCTGTTCTAAATAAAATCCTCGCTCAAAACTTGATATATTTACATTCTTTTTCCAGTTATTATATTCTTGTAAATATTTATAAGATTCCCTGACATCAAACTTCATTTTTAATCTCCTTTTTTATGTTATAACAGAAAATATAACATGTTTCTCAATATTTTCAAGTGTAACAGAAAATATCAACGATTTTTCTTTATTTTCAAGTGTAACAGAAAAT
>JAOZMT010000390.1:1927-3025 GCA_029934175.1 Victivallales bacterium
TAACAGAAAATTCAGACATTTTATCAATATTTTCAAGTATAACAGAAAATTTCGATATTTTTATTTTAATATTTTTTTTGCAATTATATCAAATTTTAATAATCTCTTATCATTTTTAATATAGCACGAATATCTATTTATGCAAATCTATTGTATAAAATATTAGTTTTTTTTATATTGGCACACTTTTTGCATATATAAACTCATTATTTTAAAAATATAAAAAAGGAGTGAAAAATGCAAAGTAAAGAAGTATTAGAAGTATTAACAAAAAACCCTCATTCATTTAAAAAGAGCGTAGTATTTATTTCAGATATTTACAACAAGAATGATATTGAAATTTCAGAAAACATAAGTTGCATAACTCGCAAATTAAACTTATCTACAATTTTGATTACAGGTTTTCCATTTAGTTTTAATGGATTGAATTATCAAAATAAATATAAAATAAATATCGCTTACGCTAAAAATATACTTGACATAGTTATAACAATACAACAGAATTTTTTATGCTCAACATATCTTCCAACAATGCTAGCTAGCGAAGCAGGTAGGTTATCGAATATAGAATTGAAAAAAGTTGAGGTTGCAATCAATAAGATTTTATTAAATGATAAAGATGTTTTATTTAACTATTTATACAACAATCAAAATTTGATTTATGGATTTGGAACTGCTAAAAAAGAAGTAAATCAAAATATTGATATCTTTCAAAAAGTATTAGAATATCCACTTTGTGCTGGATTAAAGCAATTACAAAAAGCCAAATTTGCAATTTTATCATTAAGCGGTTGTGATAATTTATCAACACAAGAGGTAAACAACATCTACTCAAGTTTTCAAAATCTAAAACCAAAAAATGCAGAATTTATTTTTCATAAAATTGACAAATTAGATAACAATAAAATTACATTAAACTTACTAATTGGAGAAAAACAATATAACAAAAAAATAAAGTTCATTGAATAAAAATTAATCCCTGGGAACGCTGAGTTTTACTCGGCTTCTTTAAACTCTAAGCACACGAGCCGTAAGCAAGGAAATAGAAATTACTGGATTTTTAGATGACCTTAAGCTTGCAACTTATGGATTATTGGA
>JAOZMT010000391.1 GCA_029934175.1 Victivallales bacterium
AATAAAATCAAAGCAGGAATTGCTATCATTAATTTCATATTATTAATACTATCCTTAGATTCTTTTAAATTATATTGATAAATCATTACTGCTACAACTGCTTTATTAAAGCTTTTTATAGGAAATGAAATATATGCAAAATCTCCTTTTTGAAAAATAGTTGATTCTTTTTTTCCTTTTTCAAAAAACTCTTCTGTTAAATCTTGATTAAAGTTTTTTGATTTATTAATAAAAATAAATTCGTTGAAGCTCATTGCATTCTTCTTAACATTTGAAGTTTCAAATTTAGTCGTGATTGAAAGGAGGCTTTTATCCATATAAATAGCTAAATCCTCTTTTTCGAAATTATTTGTTGATTCATAAATATTTTTCATGATATGAATAGATTCTACATCACCTAAATATTTACCATTATTATCAAAAATTGGAGCTAGTCCTCTAATTACTAATCCCGCACGCCCTGGTTCTATTCCCATAATAGGTTTCTTCGTCTGGCTGATTGTTAAAATAGTATCTCTAAATGAGGTTAAATCATCACCTCCTTTATGATTCCACATTCTTATAAAAGAACGGGCTGGAGGTAAATGAAAATGTATTTTTTTCTTTTCCCCAGTTGTTTTTTCTAATTCTTTAATTATTGGAGATATATTATCTATTAAAATTTTTGTTCCAACTTTAATATTACCTGTTTTATAAAACTCTTCATAAGCTTTTTTGACAACAGGTAATCCAGCAAAAATAGCAGCTTCACTCAATGCAGTTTTTGCAACTTTTTCTATTTCAAATGTTATATTCTTAGCTCTAAAATGCAAGTTTTCTTTTAGTTCTTTATTTTGACTTTTTTGCAAAGAAATATTGCTTACAATACCCACAACTAGAAATATCATAGCAAATATGACGATTGGAGTTAAAATTATTTTTGTCTTTATTTTCATATTATTACCTTTTAACCTTGTAAATAAACTCTTTTCTTTTCTTTCATTTGACATCTTAAATCTCCTTTTTTGTAGAACTATTGACTATAGGATTATGGACAATATGACTATATGACTATGGACTATAGGACTAATTATTTTTTATTATTTTTATTATTTTTATTTAAATCTTTTAAAGTTCCAGCCTCTTTTTCGGCTAAAGCCTCTTCTATTAAAAAGTCTAGTTTTCCAGATTTAGAGTCTAATTCTATTTCTTTATCCCAGCTTTCTTCTATTTCTTCTTATGACATAAACATTCCTTTTTTAAATTTTTATCTGAGGTTTCGGCTCAGATGCTACCTTAATATTTTTACCTTTTAAGACAATTGCCAACTTGACAATATTTTTATCTTCAACACCAGCATTTTTTAATGCTTGATGGTATTCGTTTTTTTTAATTTGCTTCATAGCATTTGCTAATAGAGTTGTAAATTTACCTTTTTTATTAGCTTTAAATTCTATTACGAAAGCTGTTTTTAAAAGCTCAATCTTAGGACGCAATGAAATATCAGCCCTACCGTAACCAGCTTCAGCATTTGACCTAATTTCATAAGCATCTTTTAAATTCGCTAACAAACCCAAAACAAAAGCATGAAAAACTACTTCTGGCATTTTTTTATTAGCATCATGAAAACTAACTAACCCTAATACCAATTCCTGCAAATACTCTTCTAGTCTTTCATATTTGTCTTCTGTGAAACATCTTAAAAAATTTTGCAATCCAGAATTATGCCTAGAGCCTTGAAAAAATTTTTCGACAAAATCTTCATAAACAGATTCGATTTCAACATTAGGGATACTAATATCATATAAAACCTGTTTTCTTTTTACAGGATTAGGTCGTGGATTTTCCGCTTTTAAATATCCAGCAAAAAATAAGAAAGACCATATATTTTGAGCATTTCCTTTACCTATATCACTAAACACAATATGTTCATTTAGTGGACTAGTTAATTTATATCCTTTCATTAATTGTTCTAACTGAATTCGCAAGTATTCATCGCCTGTAAGCAATTCTTCATGAACCAATGCATTAGATGATGTGTTTTTCCAATATGAAATAGGAAAAGGTGCATTGTCATCTATAAAATTTGTTACTGACCAAGGATTATAAATTGTATGCGTCCCATAATTATAACCATCATACCACTCTTTTACTGCATTAAATGAATCTAGTTTATCATAATGTTTTAACATCTCTTTTACCTCATCTTCTGTAAAACCAAATTTATCTGCAAAAGGCGATGGATTTAAAACAGAATCTACTTTTAAATTATTCAACTCAGAAAAGATACTTTCTTTTGAAACTCGCAAAATGCCAGTGATAACAGCACGATAAACAGATAGCTCATTCTTATTTTTCAAAGCAGACCCTAGCCATTGACGCATAAAACTAATTATTTCTTTGTAATATCCATTATCATATCCCCAAATAATCGGAGCATCATATTCATCTATCAAAACAACTACAGGTTGTTTATGATATTTATATAATGCTTGAATCAAATAATTTAAACACTTGTTTAACTCTGTTATGTCAGCTTTTCTAGCAATAATATTTTTGAAAATTCTTTTTTTATTAACACTTAAACTATCTATTAAATATTTATGTTCATTAAAAACATCAGAAAAATACATTGCTAATTGAGCATAAGCTTCTTTCCAATTTGCTCCATCTAAATTTTTTAAACTTAATGATATTACAGGATATTTACCTTGGTGTTGAGTATATTCTTCTCCAGCATCCATTATTTTAAGTCCGCTAAATAATTGTTTGTTTTCTTCTTTATCATTCATATCAAAATAATATTTTAAAACTGACATATTCAGCGTTTTCCCAAACCTTCGCGGTCGAGGTATTAAAGTTATATCTGATGTATCAATAACATCTTTAATAATTAAAGACTTGTCTATAAAGTAAGCATCTTCATCTTTGATTTTTTTCAAATCAGCCACACCAATATTTATTTTTTTCATTTTATAACCTTTATTTCACTATTAATTTTGAACTTGATAAAATACTTTTACCATCAAGA
>JAOZMT010000392.1 GCA_029934175.1 Victivallales bacterium
CCATTTTACCACAAAGTAGACGAAGTTTTTCGCAAAGAATACAAAGGTTTTCTTTGTGAAACTTAGTGTTTAACTTTGTTTCCTCTGTGGTTAAGTATAATTTAATGTGGTTCACTGAATACATACGACACTTTTAACTCCTAGTTTTCTGACAATAAATTTCTGATAATTTAGCATTATAATTTATTTGAGAAAGGTAGATAAAACAAACAACACTTAAGGTAAAATATATGAAAAAAAACAAAAAGATTGCGAGTTATGCAAAATGCTATTTGCGAGTTATGCAAATAAGTCTAACATTTCTATCATTTGCTATTTGTGCAGATGAATTTGAAATTTTACAAAAACAGGCAATAAAAGGAGAAATATCGGCACAATATAAATTGGCAAATTGCTACTATTATGGTCGTGGAATAAATCAAGATTATTCAAAGGCTGTTCATTGGTATAAAAAAGCTGCCGATAAAAATAATTCTATTGCACAATTTAATTTAGCTCTATGTTATGATTTAGGTTTGGGTATAAAAAAAGATAAATTAATGGCTTTTAAATACTACAAACTTGCGAGTCGTGCAAAAATCCCACAAGCTACATTTAATGTCGCTATTACATTATTAAATGGAATAAAATCAGAAAATAATACTTTTATAATTAAACCCAATTTAAATAAAAGTTTGGATTTATTTATTGATTTGCATAAAAATAAATTCTTACCTGCATACTATTATTTAGCAAATATTTACTTATCATCACAAAATTATAATAAAGCTATCACTATTTTAAAAGATGCAACGAGACAAAATGATTTGAAATCTATTAAACTATTAGCTGATATTTATTTTTCTAATAAAAATTATAAAGATTCTATTCACTTACTAAAAAAAGGTGTGAAGCTAGAAGATGCTGAATCTGCATCAAAATTGGCTTATTGTTACTTAACAATTCAAAAAAATGAAAATTCTGCAATAGAATTATTAGAATATGCATCAAATAAAGATTTTGCACCTGCACAGTTCGCACTTGGAGATTATTATTCTAATGTTATGTCCGATAAATTTGATATTGCAAAAGCTATAGAATTATACAAAAAAGCTGCAAGTCAAAATAATATAAAAGCTCTTAATAAACTTGCACTCTTCGCAACTGAAGGAATTGGACAAGATAAAAATAGTTTATTGGGGAGCGAATATTATTTTAAGTCTGCAAAACTAGGATCCTCAACTGCACAATTCGCATTAGGAAAATTATATAAAAATGGAATTACAAAAGATATGCAAAAAGCTTTATATTGGTTTGAACAAGCTTCAGAAGAAAAAGCAATGGCAAGCAGAGAGGTTGCATATTGTTATTTGAATGGAACTGGATGTAAAAAAAATATAAAAAAAGCAATATTTTATTTAGAACGAGCGGCACAACAAGGTGATAAACATTCAGCAAATGTTTTGAAAAATATAAAATCAGGAAAATAAAACTTATGAAAATTATTATTATTGGTTCGGGACCAGCTGGTCTAATGGCTGCTTTAACTGCTGCAAAAGATAAAGATAATGAAATTATATTATTTGAAAAATCATCATCTGTTGGAAAAAAATTGCTTGCTACTGGTGGCGGTAGATGCAATCTTACAAATACTCTTAATATTAACGAATTTTATCCAAAATATGGAAAACAAGGGAGGTTTACATTATCTGCCTTAGAACAATTATCTCCTACAAAACTTTGCCAATTTATGCTAGACATAGGTATTGAAACTACTATTACAGATGGATTTCATATATTCCCAAAATCTGGTTCTGCATTAGATATTTTAAATGCAATGATGGCTGAAATAAATAAACAAAATATAAAAATAATATTAAATACAGTAGTTGAAAAACTAATCATAAAAGAAAATAAAGTATATGGAATAAAAACAGATAATCAAGAATATGTTGCAGATAAAGTAATTCTTGCATCAGGAGGGAAAGGATATCCTAAATTAGGAGGCTCAAGTATAGGGTATAATCTTGCGAAATGTGCAGGACATACAATCAAAGAACTTTTACCAGGTTTAGCAGGATTAGTGTCTAAAGAAGAATGGGTTAAACTATGCACAGGAATAGCTTTAAGAAATGTTGAAATATCAATTAATTTGCCTAAATATCGAAAAAAAATAGAACAAGGAGATATTCTTTTTACTCACAATGGTATATCTGGAATTCCTGTCATTAATTTATCAGCTGAAATATCAACTCTTCTTTTGAAAAATAAAACAGTTCCTGTCAGGGTTAATATTCATAAAAATATAACTGTTTCAGATTGGCAAAATATTATACAAAAATGGAGAACTAAATCGGGAAAAAAAACTATTCAAAATTTATTATGTGAATATTTTCCTAAAAAAATCAGTAAATTATTTTCATTAAATCTAAATATAGAATCAAAAATTGCAGCTCATTTATCGCAAAACGAAGAGAGAAAACTTATTGATTTATTATCAAATACAATAATTAATATTGTTAAAACTGAAGGATTTTCAAAAGCCATGGTTACAAGAGGAGGCGTAAGTTTGAAAGAAATAAATCCTAAAACTCTTGAAAGTAAATTACTTCAAAATCTCTTTTTTGCAGGAGAAATAATAGATATCGACGGACCATGTGGTGGATATAATTTACAATGGGCTTTCTCAAGTGGATATATCGCTGGTAAAAATTTTGAATTTTAAATTTTGAATTATTTCCATTAGTTATTGGGAGTTTTTATTTGCGATTTATGCAATAGTCTAATTTCATAAATAATTATTCAAACTTCTCTTTTTAACTTTATAAACAATTACTTACTTCCAGTAATGTGGTTACTGAGCAATATCTTTTTTAGATGGAGTTAATGTTAATAGCATTATTGATGGGATTAATAATATTCTGCCTGTTGCTCGTAAATGTGAGGTTAAATCCATTGTCGAAAATAATAATACTACTGCATAAGTCGCAATTATCATAAAAATTAAAAACATAGATAATATAAACC
>JAOZMT010000393.1 GCA_029934175.1 Victivallales bacterium
TTAAAGGTTGTATCATACAAAGGATTTGCTATTCTGCTCATAAATACTCCTGTTTTCAATTTTATCTTATCATTATTTTATATAATACTATAAACCTAATTTATCTTATTTTCAATTATTTTCATCTTTATTTATTATTTTTTTGTTTTTAAATCCTTTTAACCTATCAAAAAACTATTAAGTCACTCTTCCAGTTCTATTTTCTTCTTTCTCTTTGTAATACAAATTACAGTAATTTACTTGTGCTTTCCAACCTCTGATAGAATCAGAGTATTTCATTATAATTGTTTTAGTTTTTAAATTCTCATCTAGTGAATTCATATCAAAATATTCTAACCAAGCAGCACGACTGATTCTAACAGAAAAATCAGCCCTCTGTGAAGTATTCCAATAGCATAATAATGATTTATCTTTATCTAGTTTTTTATAATGAAATCCACAGTCTGTTATCATTTCAACAAATGCTATAATTTGTGATGGAGATAATTCTATCAAAAAAGGAGCTAATTTTTGAATATCATCTGCGATTTGTGCAATATATGGCTCTATTCTACGAGTTGCATGTGGATTAATATTAATCTTGTACAATAATTCATTTAACTTTGTCTTTATATTAATAACTTTATATTCACTATTAATTTCTATTGAAATATTGCACGAATCGCATTTCTTCTCAACTTCATCTTCAAGTCCTCTAATTAAAATTTTTCCAAAATTACTATAATCTGAAAAAATAATATTTATTTTTTCATCTACAATAGTTTGTTTTATTGCTACAATTTGATATTCACCTTTTTTATAATCCATGCTAGTTCCATCATCAAGGTAAACTTCTTGATTCCCATTTCCAGGAAAAATAACTAAATTTATTTTTCCATTCTCATCTTTGCCAAAAGGTATAATCGCTCCTGCCTTTGCAAATATTATTTGTTCATCTAATGTTTTATAAATAGAATGCCAACGCCCACCAGCATATTTCACTCCTGTAAAAAAGTCAAACCAAGTCCCATCAGGAAGCCATACTACTGTTCGTGCAAAATTTGTTTCTTTATCTATTTTTCCTATTATCGGAGCAACTATCAAATCCTTTCCAAAATAATATTGCTCAGAACACAGGTAAGCTTCTTCTGATTCAGGATGATAATAATAAAGTGGAGTGCAAAGAGGTAAATCTCCATTGTGGTGCTGCCAGTTCCAACTATAAATATAATCTAGAAAATCACGACGAAGTTTAAGTGCTTTAATCGCAGGATCTTTATATTTCAATTCTTTACTCCAAGGTCTATAATCAAGAGTAGGGTCTCCGCAGTTATGCATTCTAAAAATAGGACTAATTGCTCCAAACTGCATCCAGCGAACATATAATTCTTCATCGTTAAATCCATTTGAAAAACCTCCTATATCATGACTCCACCAACCAAAAGCTACATTTGCGGATTGTGCAGTAAATCCTATTTGATACTCTAATGTCTTCCAAGTTCTTGCTGTATCTCCTGAAAAACCAATAGGTGTTCGGTGTGCTCCATAATTACCCCAACGGGAAAAGATAAACTCACGGTTTTTACCATCTCTTTTGAGGTTTAAAGAATGAAGATGATTTAACATCCATAAAGGATCTAAACCTTTTATACTTGTTTCTCCTCCCTGTTGCCAATCCATCCACCAAAAATCAACACCTTGTTCTTCTAGCGGATTATGCAGAAATTCAAAATAGCCATTTATAAATTTGGGATCAGTTATATTAAATTCTATAGTTTCCCCGCTATTAGAGTCGATATCCATATATTTTGCGAACTGTGCATAAGGTTGTTCATGTCTTTCAACTCCGTTTGCAGGATGTAAATTTAAACATGAACGAATTCCTTTTGAATGTAGTAATTTGAAAAAGCTTCTAGGATTAGGGAAGCATTTATTGTTCCATGTATACCCCGTCCAACCTTCCAAATGCCAGTCCATATCAACAACACATACTGATAAAGGAACTTCATTATCTTCAAATTCTTGAACTATGTTTTCTAGATGTTTTTGTGTAAAAGGTTCCCATTTACTCCACCAAATACCCAAGGACCAATTTGGCAACAATGGAACTTCTCCAGTAACTTTATAGTAATCTCTTAAACATTCTTTAAAATTATGTGAATATGCAAATAAATAAATATCAATATTATTTGGATTTTTTCTTGATGCAGGCATTTGATTTGCAGGAAAAACTAATGTCCCACTATCATCTATTATAGACCAACCTGATCGAGAGATTAGCCCATTGGAAATACTAACTTCTTGATTTTCAACATAATCAAAATTACCATCACAGTTATCTAGCGTTCGTGCTGTTCCGCCTAAGTTTTTGGAATCCTCATCCCCGAAACACCAAGTTGCACCCATATCTTTTATGTTAACAGACAAGTTACCTTTATGAAAAGGTTTATTATCATTTGTGTATCTTAGAGTGCAATGCTCTGTTTTTATAGTTAATGTGTCTTCATTAACATTATATTCAAACTGCGGAATATCTAAGTTTCGACAAATAAAATGTTGACTTGCAAAGTCTTCAAAGTTTGATTGATAACTAAATTCGCAACGAATCATTTGACTTGTTAAGATTGTAAATCTAGCGTTATTAAATACGATAATAGCTAAATCGCTAGCTACTGGATTTGTTTTAAAGTGTAAGTGTTTATCTAATATCATAAAATTCTCCTAATTAATTATGTAATAATAAAAAATATAACATTGTAAAGAAAAATTACAAGAAATAAAATACAAAAGGTTCAAATTAAATCAAAGTAAATAAAGTCCAATTAAAATTAAAAAACAAAAATTATTGGGTTTGTTTTTAACGCCGTTCAAAACAAAAAAAATATAGAGAAGAATTAAGCAGAATGATTAAAAGCAGAATAATTATTTATTAATTTTGAATTAACTCCTGACCTCTAGAGGTGAGGTATGATTTTTACTTGACTTTTTTGACATTTTTTATA
>JAOZMT010000394.1 GCA_029934175.1 Victivallales bacterium
TTTAATAGGAATTGACTTTGACAATGAAAAGAAAAATATCGCAGATTTTGAATTAGAAAAAATATAGGAAAATAATATTATGAAAAAAAAAGGAAGAGGACTATTTATAACATTTGAGGGACCCGAAGGAGCAGGAAAAACTACTCAAATTAGACTTTTAAAAGATTTCTTAATAGAAAATGATTTAGAAGTTGTAGAAACAAGAGAGCCTGGAGGAACAGAACTTGCTGAAAAACTAAGAAATATTGTGAAATATCATAATGGTGATGAAAAAATTGCAAATCAAACGGAAGTTTTATTAATTGAAGCCAGTAGAGCTCAACATGTTAATCACCTTATAAAACCTGCGATAAAGCAAGGTAAAATAGTTTTATGTGATAGATTTATAGATTCAACTATTGCATATCAAGGATATGCTAGAGGGGAAGATATTGCATACCTAGCAAAACTTAATAATTATGCAATATCTGGCTGTGTTCCTGATATAACCTTCTTGCTTGATATTGCTCCTGAATTTGGATTCAATAGAGTATCTGAGCGGAATGAAGAAAATCAAGGAAAAGACAGATTTGAACAGGCAGGAGAAGAATTTCACAAAAAAGTTCGCAACGGGTTTTTAGAAATTGCGAGTTGTGCAAAAGAGAGAATTAAAATTATAAACGCTAATGATTCTATTGCAAATATACATAAAAAAATAATAACTATTTATAACGATTATGAAAAATACTAATATAAACAAATTTGACACACTTTTGAAGCTAATTAAGTCTGCGAAAAAGACTAGTAAATTATCTCACGCTTTTTTGCTTAATAGTGATAATACAATAATTCGTGAAGAATTAGCATATTATGTTGCAAAAATGATACTATGCCAAACACCATTAGAAGATGCATCTCCTTGCGATTCATGCATTGCATGTAGTCAAGTAAATAATAAAAGTTATGCAGAATTGTTTGAATTAACCCCTGTTTCAAAGTCTAGACAAATTACAATAGGAAAAGATGAAAGAGAATTAGATACTTTGCGTTGGTTCGAACATCAATTTTACTTAAGTAGTTCAATAAAAAATGGACAAAAAATAGGAATAATTTTTGATGCTGAATGTATGAATCAGGAAGCTCAAAATGCTTTTTTGAAAACTCTAGAAGAACCTCCGAGGCGAACAACTTTTATATTAGCGACTAGTAATCCATCTTTATTATTACCTACAATTATTTCAAGATGTCAGCAATTATCAGCTCTTACTAACGAATATGAATATAATTTCACGCGAAGTAATGAATTGTTTGATGCTTTGGCTAAATTAGTTTTAACAAAAGATTTTATTTCAATAAATTCATCATCAATAACAATAATAGATATTATCAACTCATTAAAAACAGAAGCCGAATCAGTAGTTAGAGGGCGTTTACAAAAAGAGATTGATCATTATGACCAAGCCAAAGAAGAAAAAAGTTTAGTTCTATCAGTTCAAAAACGATTTGACTTAAAATTAGAAGCTGCGATTCGTGCAGAATATCTAAAGTTAAGGTCTGTTTTTATTAGTGGTATTCATACATGGTTTTCATTAGCAGTTCAAGTTAAAGAGGATATTGACCCTAAATATGTTTCAAATTATGAAATAATAGAAAAATATGTTAATGATTTACAGAAAATTGATATTAAAATAACTTTAAAAGCCTTGTCTAAGGTTGAAGATTTATTACAAAGCTTAAAGACTAATGTTAATGAAAATTTAGTTTTTAGAGAATTTTGCTTGTCCTTTATAGAAATATAATATAAATTTGTGAACTTTTATCTTTTATAGATGTCACAAAACAAATATACTTGTTTTATCAAGTAAAATTAAACAAATAACAAAAGGAAATTTATGAAAAAAATTATGTCAACAGCAGTAATCGCAGCAGCACTTACAACACAAGGTTTCGCAGCTCCAGGATGTGGTTCTTCAGATCCAGCTTGTAATATTGGAGCTGGAACAACGGGTGAAGTGGTAAATTGTAAAGATATTAGCAATGTTACTAAAGAGCAATTATCTACTTTAGGGGCAAAATTTAGTTATGCTTATGGGAAAATGATTGCAGAACAAACAAAGATGATGAAAGCACAATTGGATTCTAATATAGAAGGAGAACTTGATTCTAGATTATTAGCAGCTGGATTATTGCATTCTATTTGCCAAAAAGAAAGTCTTTTAACAGATGAAGAAGGCAAGGCAGTTATGATGGAAGTTCAAACTCTTATGCAAGCAAAAATGCAAGCAGAGCAAACAAAACAAATGGAAGCAATGCAAGCAAAAGGGGCTGTTGCAAAAGAAGCTGGAGAGGCTTTTCTTGCTGAGAATAAATCTAAAGAAGGTATTACTGTAACTGCATCTGGCTTACAATATGAAATTTTACAAAATGCGGAAGGAGATAAGCCTAAAGCTACAGATACAGTAGAAGTTCATTATAAAGGAACATTATTAGATGGAACAGAATTTGATAGTAGTTATAAAAGAGGAAAGCCTATTAAATTCCCTTTAAATGGAGTAATTAAAGGTTGGACTGAAGGTGTTCAATTAATGGCGGTTGGAAGTAAATATAAATTTTATATCCCATCAGAATTAGCTTATGGAGTTCGTGGAGCAGGAGCAAATATTCCTCCTAATTCAGCATTGATTTTTGAAGTAGAGCTTATATCTATTGGAAAATAAATTAATAATTAAATTGTTTTATAAAAAGGTTCTTTTGCTATTTGCAAAAGAGCCTTTTTTTGTGTTTGTTCTTAACTTCGTTCAACGAATATGATTTTTTTGACAGGATTACAGGATTTTCAGGATAGACAAGATGAATATTTGAAATTTTAATAGTCTCTAAGCACACGAGTCACGGATTTTATTATGAGACCATTTTAGGATTGTTGGATTGCTGGATTGTTGGATTGCTGGATTATTGGATTTCTTTCCATTAATCCAAAATCCAATAATCCATAA
>JAOZMT010000395.1 GCA_029934175.1 Victivallales bacterium
ATTTGCGAAGTGTGCAAATATTAATTCCATAAACCCATATTTTTTCTTGTATTCATAATTACATCATCAATCATATTTAATCGTTCTTTATCAGTGAGTGATAAATAATTATAAATCATTCGTGTTTCTGGATCAAAACACTCTAATGCTTTCTTTCTAAAATATATTTTATCTTTTTGTTCCTGTTTTTTTAATAGTTTATTTCTCAATCTAACTTTCATTTCACGCCTCTTGCTTGCACTTCAAAGTTTTTTCTAAAATTGGCAATATTGCTAAATCTTTATCTCGTCCTAAAGCTTTTTTACTTGTTATAATATCTTCTAACGAAGCAACCCAAACATAATTATTTCTGCTAAAAGAAATTTGTTTACTTCGTGAACGAGTTGAAGCAAAATGTTTCATTCCTGTAGGCTTGTCAATTAAATCAATATATAAATTTATAGCAGGATTTTCAAGTATAACTTGACTCGTTGTTGTTCTGTCAGGAATAATTAAATCTGCATTCAATATTTTTGCAAGTAATTTCACTTTTTCTTTTGACTTATCATAATCTCGAATATAAAAATCATAATCAAGAGTCGTAACAGGCACTCCTTGCTGTAAGGCTGCTGCATTTCCTATCATTATACTCTCTAGTTTTGCTTGATTAAATGCAATAACAATTTCTTCTAGCGATACCAATTTAATTTTCCTCTATAAAATAATCTTCCGTATTTTCTAATCCTTTTAATTGAACAGCATAATTACAATTACTTCTGTTTTGTGGAATACACGCTTTAAAAACTTTGCCTTTTGATAAATTAATTTTCGCATTGATATATTTATCATTAAAAAACAAATCTTCATTAAAGATATTACCTAAATCATTCGCAATATGGCAACAAGGCACAATTTTACCATCTGTATAAATGTTGATAGTTTCAAGCCATGGACAAACTCCTTCTACAATATTATCAGTTTTTTCTACTTTTTTGTCATCGTTGTTAGTTTCTGTTTTCTCAGTCCCTAAATATTCAACTATTTTACGCCATGTATCATTTGGAACATTAAGAACAATTTCTAATTCATTGGCTATGGTAAATGCATTTATTAAAATACTCTGCCAATTAGGATTTTTCTCAAAATCACCTGGTTCGGCAACTCCTGTCATGTGGTCAACTTTTATTCTATATGCATTCAATGATTTTGCTAATTTAACCATTTTAGGTAATTCTTCAATATTATCTGACATACCTACCATTAATAAAGATAAGTCTATATTATTATTTTTATACTTATCCCTTTGCTCTTTTAGGTATTCCAAATTCTTTATCACTGGCTCTATAGAAGCTCCACGAACCTCTTTATACATTTCTTCAGATACTGCATCTAAAGAAACATTATAATCAACACAGGAGTCTAATAAAACCAATTTATTGACAACTTTCTCTGTCAAGAAATGTGTATTTGATACAATCTGCACATTAATTTTTCGTTTATTAACAATATCTAAAATATCTACAAAATCTGGATTTAATAAAGGTTCGCTATTTCCAGAAACAAAAGTTAGCAATTCTACAGAAGGAATATGGTTTATAATTGTTTCCAACTGTTCTGCTTTTATATACTTCAATTTTCCTTTACTTCCACCACACATTCGACAAGATAAATTACAAAAATCTGCAACTGAATATAAACTAATTCTTTTTGGTAAATATAACAAACCCTCATATTTCTGAGACCAAGGACGATTAGGATGCTCTTTTATATAATCTTGAATTATCTTCAAAACATTTCCTCTTAATAGCATTTGGCTTGACAAGTCTTCAATTAAAACATCAGGATTCTTTCTGAATTCAGAAATAATTTGTTTTTTCATTTTATTTTCAATCATTTTAAATATTATTTTATATATTATTTTATATTAGCTTCATAATAATCAATAACTTCTTGCATTCTTATTTTCCAAGTATGTTTCGATAATGTTTTTTCATATCCATTTTTTGCGATTTGTGCAATTTTATCAGGATTTTTCAATAATTTTTCAATTTTCTTTTTAGCTTCATAAGGAGTTTTGAAAATAACTAAATCTTTTTCACTATCAAACAAATCATTAATATTTTCTCTATATTCTTGTAAACAACAACACTTACTTGCCATTATTTCAAAAATCTTTTGGTTTACACAATAATCTTTTTCCCATCTAACAATATTTAATCCAAATTTGGCCTTTGAATAATATTGGGATTGTTCTGAATATTTAGGGACATTATTCCCTTTATAATCAAGATTCCAAGGAGTATAATCTACTGAACCAAGAATTAGACATTTGAAGTGTTTTGATAAATATGCAACTATAAAATCTCTATACCAACTACACTCAATACTTCTTACTATTTTTGTAAGTTTTATATAAAACTCTTTATTTGTAAACAGGAATTCAACAACATCTGAAAACTGTGAGTTTTGATTTTCTTTTATGATTTTATAAAGCGGAATATATTTGTCTTCAAGACGCTTTTTTATGAGATATTGACAAAACTTAAAGACTTTTTGTTGGAACTGATCCGGACAAGTTTTTGAAAATGATCTTATTTGCTTCTTTAGTCCTAATGCTAAATCATGACGAATAGCTTCTATATCAGGGTTGATTTTTTCTAACTCTTTTAACATAAGACTTGTAGGAGTTGTCGCACTTACTGGATTATTTCCTCCTCCTGTAAAAAATACAATATCATACTCTTTTTTTACATTATTAGATGGTTTAAAGACTTTTGGATCTACTGCAAATGGAAGGGTTAATACATTTTTGAAATTCATAAACTCTGTGAGTTCTTTAGATACATATTTGTCATTATTACAATGAATCTGATACTTTTTCTCAAATATTCCTGTTCGAAATGCTTCTACATAAGCACCTTGCTTATGCAAATATGGAACATCCCACCAATAGCATAAAGTTGGAATTTTTAATTTTTCCAAAAGAGGAACAACT
>JAOZMT010000396.1 GCA_029934175.1 Victivallales bacterium
TCCAGTTGTAGATACAAATACAGCAGGTAAAGTTAAAATATAAGGAGTAATTATGCAGAAATATTGTCATATAGGAATTGTTTTTATATTCTTATTTGTTTCTTTTCCTGTAAATGCAGATTTAATTACTTGGTCCATTCTTAATAAAGAATGGACTGCGGTTGATTTAAATAATATTAAAACAGCATTAAAAAGTAAAAACATTGAATTATCTTCAAAATCTGAGTTAATAGAGTTAATGCGACTTATGCAATTGCAAGCTATAAAAAATAAAGATCCTAATTTATTTTTAAAGGCAGAGGCGCAATATTCAGAGAAAGGGAAATTGGTAATAGATATTAACTATACGAGTAAAATTAATTCTTTTACAGGGATTAATAATATTAATCTAATTTTAAAGATAACATTTTTTGATGTTGCAACAAACGGAATAATATCAACTGTTGAATTAAATGAAAAATTAACTGGAAGCAGTGAAAAAGAAGTTATTCTAAGTCATATAAATAATAAAAGTGCATATATCGCAAATATATTATCTCAAGATTATAATAACTTTAAAAAAGAGGAGTAAATTTGAAATATTTAATAAAAAGCGTTCTTGTTTTGTGTTTTTTAACAAGTAGTTTGTTTGCAGAAAAATCATCTATTATTGTAACTGCTGTTGGTGTTGCAGATGCAAATGCGGATATTTATAAAAAAGATAAAGGTTTGATGATTGATCATTTGAAAGCAGATGCAAAAAAGAATGCGATAGAAAAAGCTGTTGGATGCTTTGTCTCAAGTGAAACAGTTATAGAAAACTTTCAATTAATAAAAGATAAAGTTGTAAGTTCTAGTTCAGGTATAATAAAAAAGGTTATTAGCACTGGCTCTCCTGATTTTAGGAAAGATGGGTTTGTCTATTTGGAAATGAAAGTTGAAGTATTATTAGGAAAGGTCGAAGAGGCGTTAGCTTCCCTTTCACAAAATGAAAGAGTTGATCTTATAAAAGAAAAAGGAAATCCTAAGGTTGCTATTTCAATAAAATTGAAAAGTGATAGTAATAAGTCTGAAGTTTCAGCAATTGCTGAAAATATTTTAAAAGAGAAATTATCTTTATTTGGTTATCGAGTTTGGTCAACTAAACAAAAAAAGGGGACTTTTCGTAGAAGAAAACCAGATTTTACAATTTCTGGAGAGGTAAAAATATTAAAAAGTCAATTAAATAGTTCATATACAGGTCTATCTATAGAACAATATATGTTAAGTTCTTGGACTATTAATTGTGAAGACAATATAACTGGAGAGGAAATATATTTTAACAATAAAATTCCTGAAAATAAAAGATGGGGTTCGGAAGATTTAGCTATAAAAGATGTTGGGAATCTTATAGCTTCTGAGTTTAATAAAGATTTTTTTGATAAGGAATTGATGAAAGTATCAACTATTTGTCAACTCGAAATTGAAAATTTACCTAGTTATACACATGCAGAAAGCTTTAAGAAAGAAATTTTATCTTTAAGGAAAATATTAAATTGTGAAATTGACGAATTTGATACAACTGTATCTTTTTTTGAGGTTGAGATTTCAGACAGCAGAGAAAGTTTTCTAAAAATGGTAAATTTATCTGTAATTGCACCTCTTAATAAAAAATTAGGGATTGAAAGATATAAATTAATTTCGGCAAAAGGAGCATCTATCAAAATAGTATATAATAACGATAAGGAGTCATTATAAAATGAAACAAATTTTAACTATATCTATTCTTACAATTTTTTTATTTGGTTGTATGAATAATTCTCATTCACCTAATAACACTTTTTTGCCTAGAGTAGAAATTCCATACAATACATCAGGCTCAATTGCTAATTTATATGTATTGCCTGCAGCGTTCTCTAAAGAATCTATTAAAAATTATCCTAGATTTATAGAACAACAGAAGCAACAAGGATTTGGTAATGCTATTTGGAATGAATTAGAAGATTTATTGTATGATACTGGTTATTTTAAACTTCTTTCAGCATCTCCTGCAACAATTCCAGGATTAAGTGACATTCTTGAAGCAAAAGGAATAAGTAAGTCTAAAATTGATCTTCCTGAAAAAATTCTAACTATTAACACAAATTTTTTCATTAGAAAGTCTCAATCTATGAATATGTTGAAGGTAACAAAGCAAGAAATGTATCATGTTACCGTTTATATGAAATATTTTGAACTTGATAAAAATGCAATAAATATTGCAATCCCTGCTTCTGGAGATGCAGTTCATTCGGATTTGCTTTATGCTACAAAGCAAGCTTTAAAATTAGCTACTAAAAAATTATTAAGGAGGATTAATGCTAAAAAAATATAAAATATCTACTGTTGGAATATTGTTACTTTTTACAATCGGATGTGGTGGAATTCAACAAGAGCAAGTTAAAGAAGAGGTTATATCTTCTACGATTAGCTATGACAATCGTATTCCTATAAAAATATTAAAGGTTAATAATTTAACAAATAATCCTGATTACGATGTTATGTGTAATTATATTCATATTAAAACAGCACAGATATTGTCTGATACAGGTCGGTATAATGTAGTGTCAAGTGATTTACTTGATGACTTTTCTGAAAATATCAATACAACTAAGCAAGAAAAAGCTAAACAAGCCATAAAAGTTAATATTACTGATATTGATGAAGTTGATGGTGGAACTCTTAATTTAATTTTTTATTCTTCGCACACAAAAATAGCAAAGGTTACAATAAAAACAATTATTTATGATGAAAATCAGAAAAAAATATCATCTGTCAAGGAGCAAGGTATTAGTAAAAATGGTATTTGGGGAGTAATTGCAAAGGTTAATCGTAAAAATATTTTAAAAAAGAAAGGCGTTTTAGAATTAGATAACAGTTCTCTAGGTCTAGCTACTATTAAGGCTTTGAAAAAAATAATGAAAAAAATATCTAATTAATTTGTAAATTTGGGAAAATGTTATATATTAATTAAA
>JAOZMT010000037.1 GCA_029934175.1 Victivallales bacterium
CTTAAATCTTTTAATTTCTATTGTAAATATCAATAGTATTGCAAAGCGTGCTGATACTTTATATATACTTAATTAGCGTATCAACACGCTCGAAAATAGTATTAATTTACAAAATTTTTTCATCTTTTGATGCTAAATTAAGTAAAACTCAAGTAAGAATTAAGTGTTTTGATGAATTTATGCGTAGCCTCTATAGAGTTAAACAGCCTTGATATTGATTAGTTGCTAAGAGCAATTTGTTTATTTCCCTTGAGCTTCATTATGTATAACAAAACTTCATTCATTGAAATTTTACCATTAGCATTAATATCAGCTTCATGAGTCATATTTATTGGTGCAGGAAAACTTGAAGGAGCAAACCCATCAATACTACTTTTATTTACCGTATAATATTGATTACTGTTATAGAGTTCTATTATTCGCTCTGCTTTATTAAAAGATGCATATTTATTTTCACTTGCTTCTTGATGCTCTATAGACATTATAATAACCACTCCTATAATTATTAAAATAGCTGCAATAGAAGCTATTTTTATAAAAACATTATTAACCAGCGACTTTTTCCTTTGAGATAATTTTATTTGCGTCACTATATCTAAACATTTATCACATTTTTCTAAATGTTTTTCTATATTATTTAGAATTTCGTCTGTTGCATTACCATCAATATATTGTGCTAAAAGCAATGCACTTGGGCATTTCCCACTGACATATTTATCTTTACTAGAAAGATTTAACCATAGATTTTTATTAGATATATTCATTGTATTTGGTTCCTTTTTTTTTAAATTAGTATGATGTATTAGTAATACGAATTTAATTAATGAAATATACTCACTCTTTGTAATTATTTTAAATTTTTTCTTAATTTTTCTAAAGCTTTATGCTTGGAGTTTCTTAAAGATTGAACTTTTATGTTTAAAATTTTAGCTATTTGTTCTTGAGAAAACTCTTTTTTATAACTTAAATGTAATATTAATTTTTCTCTACTGGTTAAAATATCTAAAGGTATTTCAATACGATTAGCGTCAGTTATATGAGATTTGTTTTTAAAATCTAAAGTATTGTTATTAAATTCTTCGTGCAAATGAGTTTTGTCATTTCGTAAAAAATCAATAGCCTCACGCTTGGCTATAATACTTATCCAAGTTGATAAAGAAGCTTTTTTAGCATCATAAGTTTTTAAGATTTTATATTCATTTTTGGTTAATTTCAAGTAAACATTTTGAGTAATATCAAATATCTGAGATTTATCAAAACAATAATGATAAACACTAGCCTTAATTATAGGAGTAAAATCAGCAAAAAAAGACTCCCATTCATCTTCATTGCCATCTATTAATTTAACTATATTAGTCATATAAAAACAAGCTCCGCCCTATAAATTTGTTTATATTATACATCATAAACAGTGAAAATTCAAGATTTTCTTAGGATTATCTATAAAAAGTTTTTTAGCATAAGCTTCCCCTATGATTTTTTTAACCTTGACATAAGCATTATTTATGTTAGTATTGCGTCGATTTTGTGAATGAGCGTCGCTTGCAACATAATGAACTATACCCTTTTTCAGCATTTTTTTTGCCAGTCTTTTAATTCCCCAGCCAAATTCTCCAACAATACTTCCAGCTGTTAATTGAACTTCCAAACCTTTTTCAACAAAGCCTTCAAGTTTCTTTATATTTTTCCTAAATTCACCATTTCTTTCAGGATGTGCTATAATTGGCTGAAACCCATTTATTTTTGCAGAAAAAATAAACTCCTCAAAATTAGGAGGAATAAACTTATGTGGACACTCTACAAGAAAATATTTACCGCTATTTGCAAGCGTTAAATTCTTATCTTCTTTAACCTTTTGAATTAAATTTTCATTAATATGACACTCAAAACCAGTTTGGACAATAATATTAATCTTTCTTTGTTTTAACTCTTCTCTAAGTTCATTTAATGCAAGGTCTCTAGCTTTAACATCTACATCAAAAATCCCATCAAAAGTATGAGGAGTTGCAAATATTATTTTAGTCCCATTATTATACCCAATCCTACACATTTCAATAGCTTCTACTATATCAACTGCTCCATCATCTACTCCATTTAAAATATGGGAATGTATATCTATAAAATTCATTATTTTTATCTATCCTTTAAAATATTAAAAACCGACAGTTTACATTCGACATTTGGTTTTATAGAATAAGTATCTAGTCCTCCAACATATAAATACATTTTTAAATCATATTTGCCAAACTTAGTTTTTGTGTGTCGTTGTTGCATAAATTTTTTATATGGAGAAATACGCCTTGTTACTTTTACAATTTCACCAATTTTCCAGCCAACCATATCATTTGCCTCTTCTTTATTGCCACAAGAATGGCTATCTGAAAAAGCATATTCTCCATCATTGAAAAATTGGCACGCTATAACTTTATCTCGTTTTATATTTCCTAGACATTCCCAATAATAATTTATTTCACAAATGCCTTCTTTAGATAATTTTTTTGGCTTAACCGTTATCCCATAAAGATTAATATTATTTCCAAATTTAATATTTGTTATAACTTGTGGAACATTCTCTTTGTCATAAAACCATTTAACCGATGGTAGCATTTTTTTTGCAGTAGCTTCTTCAAGTTTTTTGCCATTGTTTATCATATCTCCAAGCAAAGAATTCGCCTTATCCCATATAAAACGAGAGCGAGGCGATAATACCAAAGCATCTGCATAAGACTCTAGAGCTTCTCGTTGCATATTTCGCAAATTATAAGTTTCTGCTAAATAATAATGAACCAAATGTGAATTTCTCCAAGACTTTATATAATTGTCTTCTATTAATGCTTGCAATGAATTGTTTATGTTATCTAACGCCCCATCATTATCTGCTAAATAAAATAACGCTACGAGTTTGTAAAACTTCATAATACTTATTTGTTTCTTATTTTGGTTACTAACACCTAAATTTTGTAAGCTTTCATAAATTTCTTTATACAACCTCCTTTCATTCTTATCTTTAGAAAACAACAATAGTTCAATTAAAGATGAATACTCATCATTATAACCAAGCATTAAGCAAGTTTTTGATAACAATAAAATAGTTTCTGGGTTTGTAGGCTCTTTACTTAAAATTATTTTCAATTCAGCATACGCTCTATGATAATTATTTTCAGAGAGCAATATTCTTATCTCTGACAAGTCATTAGATAATATTTTTCGCTGATTTTCTAAGAATTCATCTGTTTTCTTTTTATAGCCATCCCAATTATTTTGTAAAGAATATATCATAGCCTCTTGTGATATGATATAATTTTTCATTTGCTCATTTGTCTTACGCGAATGACTTCTTATTGCATCAAATTGACTTTCTACAATGTCCTCTTTTTCATTTAGTTTTTTTATAACCTCAAGTTCTTGTATCGCATTTTTGAATAATCCTTTATTTAAGAAAAATGTATAAAGATTAGTATGTGCTATCATATACTTAGGTGTAATATCAATCAAAAATTCAGGTTCTTTTATAGCAGACCAAATAGTCTTATAGATATTATAAGTTTCTCTTGGGACTTGTCGAGCATATTCTTTGAAAAGTTCTAAAATTTCTTTTACCTCAGGCTCATCATAAGGAATTGTATCTTCTGAACGATTTATTCGTCTTACAAGTTTACGCCACTTTGCATAAACTCGCCTTTTAGTCATATCTCCAATTTTTGGAGCATACTTATGAGCATTTGCATATATCGCAGCAATCCGTTCTTCATTTGGCGTTATTATGCTAGACTCTTGATTACTAAAAGAATTCTTTAATTTAGCTAACTTTTCTGAATTATTTGCGAATCGTGCAAAATATAAAGCTCTTGTTGGATAAAAGGCAAGTGCTTTTTCTGAATTAAGAACTGACTTTTCTAAATATCCTATAGCTTCTGCTTTTGTCTTTTGTGTTAATAAATCATAATTTTTAAAGCGATAATTAGGATAATTTTTAAGCTCCTCTTGTTTTATATCTTTCTTTAATAAATTAGACATATAAATTACCTCCTCTTCTAAAATCAACTGTTTGGCTAAAATATGATATGCCTGCGATTTCATTGAATACGCTTGTCCTGACTCTTGCTCTTTTAAAATGTTATCAGATAATTTTACTAAATATTTTGCATAATCTTTCTTTGCCATATTTGTTTTAAGTGGATAATACGCTCTTGAAATATCTTCAAGTTCGCTAACATCATTTCCTGCCTGAAGATATGGCAAGGTTATTGTGGTCATAAAATAAAAGAATGAAACTGATAATACCAGAATTGCATACTTCGCAAATTTTGATAAATGTATTTTTTTAGACTTAGGTGAAAATGCACATTTTATGAAAATTGTAATTAATACAAATAATATCACCATAATTCCAGGTTTTCTAAATGCAAAACCAACAAATTCATGTGCCATTGCAGAGGCAAGAGATATAGTTACGCCGAGTCCTATCCATTTTTTTATAGGATTTTTTTGTAATATTATTTTTTTTGCACCAATCGCAAAAAAGACTAAAGTGAAAATTATAATAATAGATGCTAGCGGCACTCCAACTTCACAAAATAACTCCAACCAATCATTATGTAAATGATTTTGTATCCCATAAGGATTCCAGCCTCTCTCAAATTTTGTGCTAACGAAAGTATATGAATTAAATCCTGTGCCTGTCAACCAATATTCTTTGATATAATTTAGTCCTGTTTCCCAAAAGGCAAATCTTGCATTCAAACTTGCATCTTGTGCATTAAATGTCGTTTCATATCTATCCCAAAGATATCCTAACCCTCTCAAACTTAAAAGGGTAAAAATAATCAAACCTCCAACAACAAGTGCGATTGAATGATGAAATTTCTTGCGTTTTTTTAATTCTAACATAATAAAGACAAAAAAGACAGCTACACTAGAAAGAGTTAATGATATTCCAGTTCGTGAAAAACTAAATAAAGCGGAAGTTGTAATAAAAATAAATAATATCCCAGATAAGAACATTAATGTTTTTTTATAAATAATATTTTTTGCGAAGTATGCAGCACAAAATAATCCTAAGGAAGAACAACAACCAAGTTCCATTAAAACAGCAAAATGATTTCTATTTACAAATGTTCCACGAATTGAGTTCCCTACAGGTGGAATATAGCAAAATAATTTTACTCCACTCAAGTCCATCTGATTATAAAATCCTATAAATGCGTTGAGTGAAATTGAGATTATAACTATAGCTGATAACAATATCAGAGTTTCTTCTTTTCTAAATAGTTGCATAGATAAAAAGAATGTAAAAAGGGATAAAATCAAACAAAAAGAAAATTTCATTGACAATAAAGGAGTTAATGAAATAGATGATATTGTTTCTCTAGGTAAAAATTTATTTTCCCAAGGATTAGAATTATTAACAAACGATTCTATCATATCCATAGGAAAATATATTTGTGCAAGAGAATAAATAATTAATGCACACAAAATCAAGTATATATAACTTGAATATATTTTTATATATTGTTGCAAAAAGATTCTAATAACAACAACAGAAATAGCAACATAAGATATTATCAAGCAACTAGCCCAAGCCCATTGCCGCCCACCTCCTAAAGGGAGATGGACAAATAAAATCATTATAGAAAAAAGGTAAATTGAAACAGTTTGTAAACTAGAATATGTTCTACCTTTCTTCCGTCTTGTCATTTTTTGTTCTTGCATAAATCGCAAGTCTACTTATATTCATACTTATGGTAATATCCACCATAATAATATCCATAAGAACCACGAGAAGGGGCATCTACATTATTGATAATTCCCCCAATAATTGCCCCTTGAACATTTCGAATTTGTTCAGATGCAATAGTTACTTGTTTTTTGTCTGTATAGAAGACTCGGGAAACAAAGACAATTGGGATTTTTGCACCAGCTAAAATAACACTATCTGTTACATTTAATACTGGAGGTGCATCAAGAACAACCATATCATATTTATCTTGCACTTCTTCAAGTAGTTTTGTAAAGTTTTCACTTGATAATAACTCAGATGGATTAGGTGGGATATGACCACAAAGGGCAATATCTAAAGATTCTAAATCTGGCAAATTGAAAGTAATGTCTTCAAGTTTATCAAGCCCTACAATCACACTGGAAATTCCTTTTTCAATATTATCAGGACAATACTCTCCTATAACATGCTTTAAACGAGGTCTTCTCATATCACATTCCATCAGTAAAACTTTTTTATCTTCACGAGCAAATGAAAGAGCTAAGTTAAAAGCTGTTATCGACTTACCTTCACTTGGAACTGTGCTTGTTACCGCACAAGTTTTCATTGTTCGTCCTAAAATAGACAATCCTAAACTAGTTCTAATTGTTCTAAAAGCCTCAGCAAAAGTTCCTTTAGGGTTTGTTAATGCAACAGTTTCTTTATCAGTCGAAGGTAATTTCGGAATAAAACCTAAAACAGGAGCTTGAAGACAAGTTTCTACCTCTTCTTTGTATTTTACAGTCGTATCAATATAATCTAAACCGAAACAAGTTCCACCTGCAAGCATTATTCCTAAAACAAATGCAATAGCAAGTATTCGGATTTTTCTTGGTGCATGGATTTTATGTGGAACTTTTGCAGGAGTTATAATATTAATATTCCCAGCTGCATCTACATCTCCACTACTTTTACTTATATTTATTTCATTTATACGATTTAATACAAATTTATACATCTTATCTTTAGAATCATAAATATCTTTCAGAGTTTTATATTCTGCGGTTTGTGCATCAAGTGTAAAAGATTCTTCTTTTAATTCTTGTAAACCCTGTGATAATAGTTTTACTAATAAAACTGCACGATCATGTAAAACCGTCACAGTAGAAAGAGATATTGCAATTTCTTCATCAACAGCTTTTGAAATTTCTTGAACTATGACTTTTTGATTCTTAACTTTAGGATGAGAATCATTGTAATTAGATAACAAACCTAAAGATTCAGCCTGTGCCTTTAATTTTTGTAATTTAAATGCTGTTATCGTTGGATTTTCAAAAATTTCTGGGAAATTTTTTACTGCCTCCTGAATTGATTCTGATTCATTGATAGATTTTAAGGCAGCACGACTTCTAATTTCTTCTACTTTTGCTTCAATCAAGGATTCATTTAACTTAACCATTCTATCAAGCAATAATTTATGAGCATCATCTAAATCAATCATCTTATTTTGAATTTTATAATCAAGAAGAATTTTCAATGCCTCTTGACGAGCTTCTTTTATCGTTGAAAGTTGGTCTTGTAAATTAGAAATTCCAGATTCAGAAAAGCCCATAGCACGCTTTTTATATTCTTTTACATATAAATCAGATAAAGTTCTTGATATTTTTGCAGCCAATACAGGATCTTTCCAATCAAAGGCTACCGTTACTAAAAAAGTCTTACGCATCAATGATACATCAAACATATCTCTGAATTTTTCAAGATAATTATTAGAATTTCTAAACTCTGGCATATTCGCAAATTTAAAATCCGTGAAAACTTTAGCTAATAAATTATCGGCTGTTATTAACTCCATCTGAGTAGTTAAATATTCTTGCCTTGCTTGAAAATCTCGTATTGATGAACTTGGGTCATAAACTCCTTCAACATTTGTAAGCTTCAATCCTCCTGAAGGCTCTATCAATAATTTTGTTTCGGCTCTATATACTGGTGTTTTCACAAGAACATATAATCCTGCTGAAACAATTACAAAAATAAAGACTGAAATAAAAACGGTGAGACGAAGACGAATTATATTCCAATAATCTAATAAATGAATTTCTGTTTCTTTATTCTCATTATTTTCTATATTTGCACTATTCGCATTATCACTCATTTTACCACCTAGTTTGGGTTACAAAAACAATATCACCTGGCTGCAATACTGGATCTGATGAACCACTATTTGTAAGTGCTCTTTCTAAATCAATAACACGGCTCACTCCATTTCTTATCAAACGAACATCATCCATATCTGCAAGTTTATCAAATCCCCCAGCCATTGCAACTGCACGAGTCATTGTAATTGGAACATTTTCTTCAAGTTTAAATACACCAGGAGCGCGAACCTGCCCTAAAACAGATATTGGTCTTCCTGATTTAACAATTACAGTATCGCCTGGTTGTAAAAGGAATGACTGATCGTTGCTAAAGACAGTTTTAATAGTAACTTCTTTAGTTTTTCCATTTCTTATAACATCTATATTCCCTATTCCAATATGCTCATCTGATTTATCAAAACCTTCTGCCATTGCAATTGCTTTTGACAATGTTACAGGTAAGTCTGCTTTTAGATGAAAAACTGTAGCTTTTTTAACTTTTCCAATTATAGAAACTGGTTTACTTGCTCGAACAACAACCGTATCTCCTGATTGGAGAAATAACGATTCATTAGGATTATTTAAACTCTCTAATATTTTGCACTGAATTTTTTCTACTTTATTCTTATTTTTTCTCATAATAAAAATATTATTCATATCTGCTTTTTCGGATAATCCTTCTGCTGTGCTTATAGCTTGTATTGCTGTAAGCTTCATACCTGGCTCAAATGAAATTGATAATGGCTTATTTACCTCTCCAAACACATACACATATCTTGATGCATATTCTTCAACAAATACTGATACTTCAGCATCTTGTATATTGTTTTTATCTAATTTTATGGCTATTTCTTCCGATAATTGATTACAGTTTTTATCAATAGTGCTTATAACTCCACAATATGGATAACGAAACTGTTTTTTTGAATCAACTCTAATTTTAAAAGATAATTCTTCATGATTAACGACAGATATATTTAAAATATCTCCAGAAATAAACACATCTAAACTTATATTAGATTGTTCTTGGGCTGATATATTTATAAAACTACAAAGTAATAATACAAATAAAATTTTTCTCTTCATTTTTCTAATTAAAAACATTTTTCTCCTTTTTATTTTTTATTTTTTGACAGGATAACAGGATTTCCATAATTTACAGGATTAATTTATAATCGACATTGTTCTTAATCTCATCAACTATTTATAAAGATTTTTAACCACTAATAGACACTAATTGAACACTAATAAAAACGGGATTGTTCTTAACACCGTCCAAAACAAAAATTTTTATTGAGTAGAATTAAGTATCTTCTTTAAAAACAGTTGTCCTATTATTTTTATGTTATATCCCAGTAATCAGAAAACAATATTTATAATTTTTATTTGTTGCACGCTTTCAGCGTACTTATTTATCTATTATTTTTCCTAGGGCGTTGCCCTAGGCTAAAATATTTAACGCTTTCAGCGTATTAATTCTTAACTCTGAAAGAGTTGTCTATATTTTCCTAGGGCAACACCCTAGGTTTTTAAAATGGACATATAGCACGCTGAAAGCGTGCAACAAGTTAGCACAATTATTTATTCTTCAATAAATAGAAAGCTGGATTTTGAACATACACAACTGTTTTTAAAGAAGATACAGAATTAATATAAAATTAAAAATTACGACTCATTAAAAAACTCTTCCTAATTATTCTGCTCTTAATTATTCTGCTTATATAAAGATAAAAAAAATGCTGGATGAAATCCAGCATTTTTTAATATTTCTTTATACTTGAGATTTATTAGAATGATGCACTTACTCCTATAGTAATTACATTATTAATATAATCATCATTGACAAATGCAGAATCTTTCTTTTCTAAACTATAAGATGCTCCTAATGCAAAATATTCATTTAAACTATATGTAGCACTTAAAGATGCTCCATACATATCATAATCTTCTCCATTTGATTCCATAGATTTTTCCATATAAGTTCCAGCTTTTAATTTCAATTCTGTGATTGGAGTATAAACTGCTCCTAAAGATATTCTATCTGCTCTAACATAATTTGATGTTGTAGAACCATCTCCTATTGTATGTGCATATCTCGCATTTAAAGATAATTTTTCAGTCATATCATAGTTCACTCCTAAAGCGCCAACAAATCCTTGCCAGCTATTATCTCCATCTGCTCTACTCGCAGAACTTTTAGATTTATAAGTTCTCATATGATACCCAAATTCACCATCCAATGATATTTTTTCACTAAGTTGTTTTTCAAAAACAATAGCATATTCATTCCAAAGTGCATCTGACTGAAGATCTCTATCAAAATTCTTTTGACCATAAGTATATCTTAACCCAATTTTACCTGTTTCAAATTTTAAATATGGCATTGCAGATAATTCATGAGAAATATAATCATCACTTTTATCAGCAGTTACCTTATTATCCAAATCAGTTCCTTTAACAGATAAATACAAACCAAATTGTTCAGTTGGTGTAATGTCAAGATAAGCAGATGCATATTGAGTTAATGAAGATGCCTCTTCCCCAGGACCTTCACTTTCATCAGCTTGATTTAATCCTACAGAAAAACCAGTTTTCAACATTTCGTTAATCTTAAAGTTTCCAGTCAAATCTAAATCATAGAAAAACTCATCTGAATCAGCAACATGATAATCTAAATTTCTAAATTGAGTAGAAAGAGTTACATCATATAAATCTTCCTCACTAAACATTATTGAAGCCCCTACAACAGTTGCATGTATTTCATCTGATACTTTATTCGAGCCACTTTTGTATATATTATCATCAAATATTAAATATTGCCCTAAATATACATCAGCATCAACTCTATTGTCTCCAATAACCTCAGAAAGTTTATTAAACTTCAGCGTAGGTATTTCGATACCATTAAATTCTGGAGCTCCATCTTCATACAAGTCACTTCTCAATCGCCCTTCGGCAAAAGAGAAAGTTGACAATAATATTGATGAAGCAACAAAAGTTCTTTTTAAAAATTTCATATATTATTACCTCTTTTAACTTAAGATGGAGAATTTTCATCTTCATCAACAGTATCAGGATCAGTTGCTCCACCTGAACCACCACTAGAGTCTCCGCCTCCAGAAATGCCTCCGCCTCCAGTGCCACTTTCATCTCCGCCTTGTTCTCCGCCTTGTTCTCCGCCTTGTTCTCCGCCTTGTTCTCCGC
>JAOZMT010000397.1 GCA_029934175.1 Victivallales bacterium
CAATATTCAAGTAAAGAATTCCTAAATGCAACATCATATAAAGCAACAATTTCCCTCGCAGATTTTCCTACATAGATAATCATTAAAAGACTAAAAAAGCAATGAAAAATACTTAAAAAGGCTTAAATATAAGATTTCTTTCTGCAAAATCTAATATTTATCATCAATAAATCGACTTTTCAGCTCTTTAATGACAATATATGTATACGAAATATTCTCCTTTTTTATTTGTCTAAATTGCATTTTTCGGACTTGAATATTGAAAATTCCTTGTTGAATATAGGATATTCAATTTCTTATATTTAGCTTTCACATACAGGCTGAGAGCATAGTATCCCGTTCTTCTCCGTCCCAAGAAATTTGTTTGCGATTTATGCAAATAATATGATTTTGATAATTTTAAACAGTCCATTTATTTTAATTGTTAATTATTAGTTGTTAATTTCTCGTTGCTTCAAATAAACTACTGCATAATTCGCAAATTACAAGGTTTATACTAAGAAAACAGAATGAAAAATATTTGATAGACATGATTATTAGATATTTAAAAAACAAATAAATTAATATAAGTCATAAATATCAAATAACTAAACTTTTATAAATCTTCAAATTTTTCAAAACAAATCTCTTGAAAATTGTCATCCCCAGAAATTTTTATAAAAAAATAATTAAAGAAAGTTAAGCAGAATAATTGAAAGCAGAATAATTATTTTTTTAAAATTATTCTGTTAATCCTGAAAATCTTGTTATCCTGTCGAAAAATGCACAAATCGCAAAATATAATAATTTTTTCGGTTAAATTATTTGCACAATTCGCAGAATGCGATGTATATAATTCAACATTCAAAATTAATAATTAAAAATTATTATAGTTTTTAAGCACATGAGGCACGGATTTTATTATGAGACCATTTTAGGATTATTGGATTACTGGATTTCTTTCCATTAATCCAAAATCCAATAATCCATAAGTTGCAAGCTTAAGGTCATTTAAAAATCCAGTGTTTTCTATTTTTCTTGCTTACGGCTCGTGTGCTTAGAGTTTGGCGTAAGATATGTTATTTTTTAACGGATAGAGATATACAAGGACAATAAAACATTGTTCAAAATTAAAAAAAGGAGAATAAAAAATGATTGGATGAAATAAATCAAGTTATGCATTTCTGGGAACGCTGAGCTTGGCTCGGCATAACGAAAAGATACAGAGAAATGTATCAAATTTACGACAGGCAAATAAAATATCTGCATTATAAATAATTAGTAAGAAAAGTTAAGCAGAATTATTATTATTAAAAAAACTATCATGTTTATCCTGAAATCAATTTAAGTTATAAGATTAATATAATAATAAAAATACAACTCTTTTATTTGGTGCATGGCACCATTTCTTCCCACTTTTAGGAATTATTCGTTGCAAAAAGTCCCACTTTTAGGAATTATTCGTTGCAAAAAGTCCCACTTTTAGGAATTATTCGTTGCAAAAAGTTTGAATTATTCTAAAAATAGAGTATATTGCATAATAAAAACTAAACATTAAGGAGTATTTATGGAAAGATTATTGCAATTAGACTTGAAACAATGGAAGAGTAAAAATGACCGAAAACCATTGATTTTACAGGGAGCAAGACAAATTGGGAAAAGTTGGCTTTTAAAACGATTTGGTGAAGAGGAATTTGACAATGTTTATCATCTTGACTTTGAAAAAAATAAGGATATTTTTGAAAGAATTTTTGAAGGTGATATAAAACCAACAGATATAATTAACAAAATTTCTCTTTTCATAAATAAAACGATTAATACTTCAAACGATTTAATTATATTTGATGAAGTTCAGAATATCCCACGCGCCTTAACATCATTGAAATATTTTTGTGAAGATATGCCTGAATTGGCAATTTGTGCAGCAGGGTCTCTATTAGGTATATTTTTTTCATCAGAATCATATCCTGTTGGTAAAGTTGAATATTTAACTTTATACCCTATGAATTTTGAAGAGTTTTTATTAAATTATGGAAATAAGGGGTTGTATAAAGCTTATAAAGAAAATACTATAGATGCATTTATTCATCAAGAATTAATTAAGATTTTGCGTGAATATTATGTGATAGGTGGAATGCCTGAAATTGTTAAATATTTTTTTAATAATAAAGATAATAACTCAGATATTTTTAATATTATTAGAAAGAAACAAACAGGATTGCTATTATCATATACTCGTGATTTCAATAAACATTCAGGAAAAGTAAATGCTTTACATATTGAAAGAATTTTTGAAAATATTCCAATGCAATTAGCAGATAATATAGATGGTTCTGTTAAAAAATATCACTTTAAAAATGTTATAAAAAACAAGAAGGGTTATGAACAACTACAAGGACCTATAGATTGGCTCATTAAAGTTGGATTAGTTATAAAAGTGCATATTACCAATAAAGCAGAGGTGCCATTTAAATTCTTTGCAAAGGATAATCTTTTCAAATTATACCTTTTTGATATTGGAATTTTAGGTGCAATGCTTGAATTACCTCCTGCTTCAATAATTTTAGGAGATTATGCCATAGCAAAAGGGTTCTTTATTGAAAATTTTGTTATGCAAGAAATAAAAGTTGTTTCTGACAAGGAGCTTTATTCATGGACAGAGAGAAATTCTGAAATAGAATTATTAACAGAACTAAATGGTAACATTACTCCTATTGAAGTAAAATCAAGCTTAAGAACTAAAGCCAAGAGTTTAACTCAATTTATAAGGAAATATAACCCAAAACAAGCTGTGATTTTATCTGAAAAAAAATTAGATAATTATAAAACAATAAAATATATTCCTCTTTACTATGCAAACAAGGCTACAGACATCTAGTATCGTGTCCCATAAGTCACGGTATTAAAATTGACAATTAAATGAGATGAATTATTTGTTGAATATAGTGCGGAGCACTTTTATAACATAGCCTATGGTTGGCGAGGAA
>JAOZMT010000398.1 GCA_029934175.1 Victivallales bacterium
CCAACAATCCTAAAATGGTCTCATAATAAAATCCGTGCCTCGTGTGCTTAGAAACTACTTTCTGAAACATGCTAATTAGATTTTATTTTTTTATCAAATAACTTGTTAATCCATACGGCGGAACTGTTATATCAAACTTATTATCCTTTTTAGATAACACAATTGCGTTATCCGCAACAACTTCATTTAATCCACATGGAATTAATTCTTTTGCACAATCCATTTGTAAATTTGCGGTTTGCGCAATTGCAGTTGGATTGAAAAATCTAATCAAAACATCCTTTCTATTTTGTGTTTGTTTTAATGCTGAAATTAAAATATTGTTGTTATCTACTTCTATTTTTGCGAGGTTCGCATTTGATACTTTCTTTTCACCAAAACCTTCAATTAAACCTGTTGCTGGAATTTGACGATTTAAAGTTGAATCTCTAAATATCTCAGCTTTTTGTTCTGCGGAGTATGCACGATATGTAAAACGCATTGAAAAATCACGATTTAACATTTGTGCTCCAGAAAGTTTTGTGCTTGGACCAGCACCACTTGTTCTACAATTTCCACCCACACGAGATAAATAAGCCATCGAACGACAAATTGTTACCGCTAATCTCTGTTCTTCTCCATCAACTAATTCGTAATTTACTGGAAATTCAGGATACATTGCCAATCCACCTTTTTCATTCTCAAATGAAACAAAATTATCACAAGTAAATTCTGGATGAATACGAGCGTCGCTACTTTGCTTACCCATATCTTCAGCTTTAAACTCTCCTTTAACCTCTACTTTTTCTGCTGGTCTAGGTTGTGGGCGAACTTTTGTCGTTACTTCATTAAATTTAATACCTGCTCTAATTTCTTCAACTTTAAAAGGTAATGGCATATTAATTCTTAATCTATGATCAGATGCTGTATTTGTGAAATTATAATCAACCACTACAGCTTCAGAATTTGGAGCTAAAGAAATAGTTATACTCATCGGTAAATTTGCGAGTTGTGCAGAACGACCATCATCATCTGAAGTGATTGGAATAGGTAAAAATCCTTCTAATTTAACAGCTTGAAAACCTGATTTTACAGGTAGTGAAGTTATGCTAAATTCACAATCTGTAAATAGTTTTTCTGAATCACCAATAATATCACTGAAATCATAAGAATCTCCATTATCGCCTTGATCTGTAAATAATGATAAATCTGTAAATAATTGGTTAGTTGTTTTATTTAATAAATCAAATGTTCCATTAGCTTTTACATCAACTTTAACTAAATTATTTTCTAAACAAGTAGAAAAGTTTGCGGTTTCTGCAGCAGCAGGTTGTAAATAAAAACGATTAATACTCATTGCGTCTAAATTAGCCTCACCTTCAATCAATAAATATGGATGTGGATGTTCTTCTGAACGACCTCTTTCAATTTCTATTGCAGGAATTTCATTGCCTTGTTCATCAACAACAACATAATTTTCTGGAGGTTTTTCATCCCCCCATTTTATACGCCCTTCAAAATCACAAATCAATTTAAAACGAGTTGTTCTGGCAAAAGGTTGTGTATTAATTACGAAAAAACCATATCGTTCTTCGCCTTCTTCATATCCACCAACTATTTCTTGTAAATTATGAATCATTCGACGACGAACTGCATCAGCCGCATCTTCTGCCTCGCCAAGTAAAAACTCATCATCTTCATGAACTTTATCAACTCCGCAACCTGTAATATCATCGTGAGGATGAACTTTTAAAAGATTTTTCCATGCAGCACGCAATGCTTTACCACCGCCATCTTTTTTATTCATTAGCGTTGTGATAGCATCTAAAGGTTCTGCAACAGAACAAAGCATTCTTTCAATCTCAGCGTTTTTTTGTTTCAGAAAAATTCTAGCAGAAATAGTTCCCCCTAAAATACCAGCTGCTCCTTGAGAATGCATTTCTCCACAATAATGAATCCAATCAGATGAATCTTGCGTTACAATATCTTCTACAACATTACTTAAATTAGAATAAATAACATTGTATTCATCACTTTTAGCATTAGCTTTTTCTCGCATTTCAGAAAGGTCTAATTGTGGTAAAAGATGATCCATTCCAGCCAATAAAATATAAGGTTTTGGATTATCATCAACTTGATCTTTACATCTTACTAAAAGAGCATCAACTCCTAAATCAACATCAAATTCTTCTCTTATTCCTAAAGGTTTTTTACCTAAATTTGCTGCATTACCATATCCATGCTCTAAACGCAATGCAGGAATTTTACTCCCATCTGGACATTCCCAAATAAAAAGCCTATTTGCATCATCAACATTACCTTCTTTACCACGCATAAAAGTAAATGCTTCTAATCCTAAACCTTTTGCAATCATAGGTGTTGATGGAATAAAACCGAACGAATCAGGAGTATAAAACATTCTTGATTTTTGACCGCCAAATTCTTCAACAATTTCTGTTCCAACAAGATAATTACGAATCAGTCCTTCTCCACCAGTTCCATAAGAATCTGGTAAAACGAAAAGAGGTCCAATATGAAATCTTCCTTCTTTTGCGTATTTCGCAACTTCATCTCTATCCTCTGGTGCAACTTCAAGATAATCTTCTAAAGCAACAGCTTGACCATCTAAAACAAATTGATATTCAGGATCTTTTCTAAAGCATTCAAGCATTTGTTCAAACATTTGAATTAATTTAACACGATGTCTTTGAAATGCCCAAAACCATGCTCTATCCCAATGTGTTGTTGGCATTAAATGTAAATCTTTTTTTTCTTCTTTCATAATTTTCTCCTTTTTTTTATTAATTATTTAGATAAATCGTAATTTAGCCTTAAGTCTCAAGTTTCAAGTCTCAAGTCTCAAGTCTCAAGTTTCAAGTTTCAAGTTTCAAGTCTCAAGTTTCAAGTTTCAAGTCTCAAGTTTCAAGTCTCAAGTTTCAAGTTTCAAGTTTCAAGTTTCAAGTTTCAAGTTTCAAGTTTCAAGT
>JAOZMT010000399.1 GCA_029934175.1 Victivallales bacterium
ACAGAACGGATGTATCGTGTCCGAAGTCAAAAACGAGGAGGATATAAACGATGAAAAAAATTATACCAAGTTATTTAATATCAGAACTGAAAGATATATTTAAAAAAGTAAAATAAGGAGAAATTATGAGAAAATTAAAGTTAGCAATTAAAATTGCGATGTGTGCAGTATTGTGTGGTTGTGGAGAAAACAAAGAAACAGTCAAATCGTTAAAAATTGGTCATGTAGGACACGACCATCATTTGTCATTGTTTATTGCTCTTGATATGGCAGAACAAAATCCAAAAGAGTTTTGTCCACCAAATGTAACTATTAAAAAAATAAAAGATAAAGAACGATATGAATTACATAAAAACAATGTAAATATTATGAATGTTGATATTGTTAAAGTTGGTGGAGGCTCTAAAATGCCTACTGCTCTAGCACAAAATATAATTGATATTGGATATGGTGGAGTTGCTCCTGTTTTAGCTGCGGTTGATAAAGGCTCGCCGATAAAAATAATATCTCCTTTACATTCAAAAGGCGATTCGTTTGTCTTAAATCCTAAATTTCCTGCGAATAACTGGGACGAATTTGTGAAAGTTGCGAAGTGTGCAGAAAGTCCAATTAAGATAGGTTATAAAAGTCCTGTAGCTGTAGCAAAAATAATCTTTGAAAATGCTTTAACTCATGAAGAAATTTCGTTTTCATCTGATATAATAAATGGTAATGTAAAAGTTCATTTAGTCAATGTTAAAGGTGGGGGGAAGTTGAATGTATCACTTTCAAATGGAATAATAGATGGTTATGCAGGAAATAATCCCTTTCCTGCGATTGGTGCAGAAAAAGGCATTTTGAAAATCATAAGTGATTTAGAAAATTTGCCACCTAGAGATTTTATAAATCATCCGTGTTGTTGCATAGCAGCAAGCCCTGAATCATTGAAAAATAAGACAGAGGCAGTTAAAATTCTAATGTCAATAAATAAAAAAGCAGTTGAATTAATAAATAGAGATTTAAATAAATCTGCACAAATCGCAAATCGTTGGATTGGCTCAAGTGTTGAAGTCGAAAAGAAAAGTATTGCAACAAGTGGATATTCTATGAACCCATCAAAAGATTGGCATAAAACAATGAGTGTTTGGGTATCTGCAATGAATAAATTAGGGTTTTTCAAAAAAGAACTAAAAGGGTTGTCAGAAAATGAAATATCAAAAAAAGCTTATGATTTTCAATATTTGAATATAAATGAATAAGATAAATAAAAATAAAATATTTCCTTTTGGATATTCTCTTGCTGAAAAAAAGTTATTTAAAGTTTTTGCATATTTTTTAATACCTTTATTGTTTATTGTTTTTTGGAGTGTCTTTGCAAATTATCTTGATAAACCTTATATTATCCCTACTCCAAAAGATACTTTTTATTTGTTTTTATCACCTTGTGAAAGTCTCTTATCACAAGGTTCTTTATGGTCAAATACAATAGTTAGCTTGTTGCGAATTTTGATAGGATTTACATTGTCGATGATGATTGCTATCCCAACAGGTTTAATCGTTGGAGGATTTATTCCTTTACGCAAAATATTAGAACCATTTATAGAATTTTTACGACCAATTAGTCCAATCGCTTGGTTACCTTTTGTTATTGTTATTTTTAAACTAACCACAATACCTGAAATATTTGGATTTGGTTATACTAAAACTGTTTTAGATCAATTGCAAATAGGTATGATATTTATTGTTTTTTTAGGAGGATTTTATCCTATTTTTATTAATACTTTAGATAGTGTTATGGGAGTTAAAGAAAATTATATTCGCTTAGCTGTTATGCAAGGAGCAAATAAGAAACAAATCTTAACGAAGGTTGTTTTTCCTAGTGCATTACCTCGAATTTTCACAGGTGTTAGAGAAGGAATTGGAATGTCTTGGCGAGTTATTATCGCTGCTGAAATGCTTCCTGGAAGTAATGCTGGAATAGGATATTTATTAGTTTATGCGGCTGATATGTCAGCAATGAACATTGTTCTTGCAACAATAATAATTATTGGGGGTATTGGGATAGTATTCAATTATGGAATGGTTTTTATAAGTCATAAATTTTTATTTTGGCAGGGGAGGGAGGAGTAATGAAATCTTTACTTGAAATAGAAAATATCGAAAAAAAATATCTAACTGATTCGCAAAAAGAAGTTGTTGCTATAAAAGATTTATCATTATCTATTCCTAAAAACAAATTATCTATTTTATTAGGCGAGACAGGTTGTGGGAAAACAAGTTTATTAAATATTATAGCAGGACTTGATAGTGATTTCAAAGGTAATATTATTTCTAATTATGGGAACTTAAATATCGCTTTCGTTTTTCAACATTATACTTTATTTCCTTGGCGGAATGTTATTAATAATATAGCATTTAGTTTGGAAATTGCTGGAGTAAAAAAGTCTAAAAGATTAAAAGAAGCAGCGGAGTTAGCAAAGAAAGTGGGATTGCAAGGATTTGAAAAGAATTATCCACATGAATTATCAGGCGGAATGCGACAAAGAGTTGCAATTGCTCAATCTTTAGCAAAGAAACCAGATTTACTTTTATTAGATGAGCCATTTGGAGCTTTGGATAACATAACAAGAACCGCTTTACAAAATATGTTAATCGATGTTATGCAAACAGAAGATATAACAATTATAATGATAACACATAATATAGAAGAGGGGATTTTGCTTGGAGATAAAATATTTATTTTAAAATCAAGACCAAGTAAAATAATTGCGAACTATGCAGTGAGTATGGAATACCCTAGAGATAAAAAGAGTGAGGATTTTGTTCAAATTTTCAAAAAAATATCACAAGCTCTAAGCACACGAGTCACGGATTTTATGATGAGACCATTTTAGGATTGTTGGATTGCTGGATTATTGGATTATTGGATTATTGGATTTATTTCCATTAATCCAAAATCCAATAATCCATAAGTTGTAAGCT
>JAOZMT010000400.1 GCA_029934175.1 Victivallales bacterium
TCTGCGTTACTTTGTTTGCGTTACTCTGAAAATCCTTAGTTGTAGTATTCTCAAATGCATTGTCCGCAAAAATTATATTGATTATTGAACAAAACGAACCCCGAAATGTTATACTGCAAACGGCTGAAAAATAAAAATCCTGTAAATCTTGTTATCCTGTCAAAATAATTAAAGCGTTCACAACTGTTTTTAAAGAAGATACCATTTTTTAATCGACTGATTCTTTGACTTTTTATATCTAAAAGAGTAAATTTTTTTGAAACTAACCAAATTTTTTCACTTTATATTTGTTTTATCCTTGAATAATTTAAACAGAAATGTATATTGTTATTATTAACAACTTTAATCTATAAACAACTTTTAAAATACTATGAAAAAATATCTTATTAAAAATGCTGAAATTATAGATGGCTCTGGAATACAAATAAATAAAACAGAGGTTATCTTTAATAATAGAGAAATTTTGGACTGTGGGAATAATTTATATAAAACAGGCATAGATTATACTTATGACGCAAAAGGGCTTGTTCTTGCACCTGGGTTTATAGATGCACATTCACATTCAGATATTTCTATATTGGCAGCTCCTAATAGTTTAAGCAAGGTTAGTCAAGGAATAACAACTGAAGTAGTTGGGAATTGTGGATTATCTGCCTTTCCTATTACTAATAAAAATAGAGAACATTTGAAAAATTTATATGAAAATTATAATGTTAATATTAATTGGGATAATACTGAAAGCTATGCAGAAGAATTTAATAGAAGAAATCCTATTACTAACTTAACATCTTTGATAGGACTAAATACTTTGCGTGCTGCAATATGTGGTTATGAACAACAAGATATATCAAATTTAGAAAAACAAAAGTGCAAGGAATTATTAAGACAAGAGTTAGAACGAGGAGCAATTGGGGTATCATCGGGATTGATATATGTGCCTGGTAAGTTTTTTAAGTCTGATGAAATTTGTGATATTTTAAGTATATTGCCTAGTGTGGGTTCATCAAAAATTTATGCAACTCATTTGAGAAGTGAAAGAGATTTAATTTTATCTGCATTGGACGAAGCAATTCAAACAGCTTTACAGGCAAAGATAAAAAATTTACATATTAGCCATTTGAAAACGGCTGGAGAAAAAAATTGGAATAAATTAAATGATATTTTTCATAAAATAGAAACTAACTATGGTAATAAATTGTCTATTACTGCAGATAGATATCCTTTTATTGAGTCTATGACACAATTAAGTATTATTTTACCTGCTCCGTATGATGATTTGGATGATATCGCCATTTTTAATAGTTTACAAGATAATCTAAAATACAAAGAAATTTTAAATAAAATGCAGTCAAAACCCGATTCGTTATGGGAACGAACAAGGTTGGTTAATACGACATATCAAAAATTTTCCAATCATTTAGGTCTAAATTTTGATGAGCTTGGAAAGATATTTGTAACAGAGCCTGCAGAACTTTACCTTGATATATTGAAGAATGATAAATCTGGAGCTATGGGAGGTTTTAAAGGTATGAGTGAAGATAATATGAATGCTATTATTAAGAAAGAATATGTTTGTTGTGGAACAGATGAGAATGCGAGGCCTATAGATTTTTCAATAGGTAGAAGTCACCCAAGAGCTTTTGCTTCTTTTCCAAAAGTATTTAATATATTAAAACAAAATATGACAATAGATGAAATTATCTTTAAATTATCTGCCTTGCCTGCTAAAATCTTTAATATAAAGAATAGAGGTGCTATTGTAAAGGGGTATCATCCAGATTTAGTGATATTTAATAAAGATAAATTTGATGCAAATGCTGACTTTGCAAATCCACACATTGTTTCAAGTGGAGTTGATAAAGTTTTTGTGAATGGTGATTTATCTTATGATAATGGTGAAGTCCCCCATAAAGGATCAGGAATATTTCTGAAAAATTAAAATATTATTTTAATAAAGTAACTTTGGCATTGAATGTGCGATATATGCAGGAACTCTAAAATTCGTAAATTTTTTGCGAATTTGGTTAATACTTAAAAATTAAAAATGGTTTAAATTATAATATGAGTAAAAGAACAACATCTGAAACATTACAGAAATTAATAGATCTTCCTCCGCAAGATTTACTAAAAGAATTTACGGAGGCTAGAAGACGATTCAAGGAATATCTTGAGTCTTTAGGTGTTGATATACCTGAGATTGATATTAGCGATAGAGCTGGTATGGACTTAGGGGATGAAAATAGTGTGTTAGTAGATTCGTTTACATATAAGTCAATTGTTAACATTGATGATTCTTCAACAAGTGCATTATCTGACATAGATACTTTTATGAAATTATTTGATGTTTTAGTAGATAGTGAGGCTCTTGAAAATTTAACAATTACAGTTGGAAGCGAAGAAGCTTGCACTGGACTTGATATTAAAGAAAAAATTGCTAGTGATGAATTAAGAGGTGATTCTCAAATAACTATTCAAGTTGTTGATTTAAAAACTTTATTACCAGATTTAAAGAAACTAGAACCTAAAGAAGAATCAAAACAGGTAGATATAGAATCTAATGAGGTTGCTGCACTAGATGATGAAGAATTTGATGATATTTTTGCTGAGGAAACTCCAGAAATAGAATCTCCAAAAGATGAAAACTCTAGTGATTTTTTAGAATCTTTAGAAACAAGTCCTGAAGAAACAACTAAAGAATTAAATCCTATAATAACTCAAGGCGAGTATGATAATCTTTTCAATCCTTCTTCAAGTGAGGCAGTAGCGCAACTAAACCCTATAATCACTCAAGATGAATATGATAATCTTTTTGAAGCAAAATCAACCCCTGAATCAAATAACAAATTAGATCCTATAATAACTCAAGAAGAATACGACTCTGTATTTGCTGCTCCAATAGCACCTGTAGTTGCAGAAGTTACAGAAGTAGCAGATGCAAATGAAACACTGGATCAAAA
>JAOZMT010000401.1 GCA_029934175.1 Victivallales bacterium
ATCTTAACCTCCAGGCTATGTCTTTATACATTGTTTATATTCTCGTTTTGTATAAAAGAATGAATCATCATACCTAATTCTTCGGCATTAGTCATTTTTTTATTTTTTTGTGGTGGTGGACTTATAGTCATTTTTATGTTTATTTTTCCATTTTCTTTATCTGATATTTCAAATACAATTTTACTCATCTTAACCTCCAGGCTATGTCTTTTACCAGCAATTTTCTTGCTCTTTTTTCTAAACAGACCGATAATCCATCTTCATATTTTAAGATACATTCCTTTATCATTTTTAAATTAAATCTTTTTATTTCTCTAAAATCATCACAGACATAATTTTCTATTTTATCAATTATTTCTTGCATTATTCCTCCTTAAAAAAAAGGGCAAATACCATTTGCCCCTACGGTTTTTTTGTTAATTATTGATTTTCCTTTGCATTTCAATATCCATCCATAAGCATAGATGAGTGGCTTGTTTTGTTTTTTTTGCGAAAAAATCCCGTTTTAATTTGATAAATAATTTTTTCATATTATATTATCTCCTTTCTTTATGTGTTGACTAGCTTGTTGTGGGGCGTAAGTCAACACGGTTTTAAGAGCCGTTCTCCGAGTGAGGACGGCTTTTTTTATTTTATTCTGGTATACATTTTTATATTTTCAACGAAATACATAAAAGGAACTTGTCCGAGGTTATCTTTCAAAACCCATTTATATTCAGAAAATGTTACTGTCAAAATTCTTGAGAATATCTTGAATTGATCATCTTCAAAAACTAAATCTCCAGCATTATCAGTTGCTCCAGTGCAAGCTACAATGCTATCAATTTCTATTTCTTCAATTATATCGGAGGACATTATTTGTTCCTCGCCTGCTAACAAACCTATGACAGGTTTCCCATCAGATATTTTATTTGCTTTAAAAAGCCGTCTATGATTAATCATTTCTTAATCCTCCATTGGATATAAACTCGATAGCGTTTCTTTCCAGTTTATATTTTTGTTTATTATTATATTTTTGGGTATTATTATTTTTAAAGGATATCCTCCATTGTCAAACTGAATATCCATTACATCAGGTTTTCTAGGATATAAATATATACATTCGTCTTTATCCATCGCCATAAAAGGGTATTCATCAGATAAAAACTGTTGAGTCAAATCTTGAAGCTCCCTTAGATTATTTATATATCTTGGTTTTTCTCTATATGTATAATTTTCGTTAATTTCTTTGTTTTCGTGTATCCAACGACCACAAACAAATACTTCTAATTTTTGTTTTTTCAGATATTCTTTTTCTTTTTCTGTCAAAAGTCCAAATGCTTTTTCAGGTATAATCATCTTTCAATTCTCCTTTTTTGTTAAAATAATCAGTTTTTCTTCATGATTAGGAATAGTCCATATAGGCTCTTGGCGGTCGACACTTAATTCTTTCAATCCATTACGAATCCAATTTTCATTGTTCTTGAAACAACGATAACATATAAAAGATCCTGCACAGTTCGCAAATGCCAACTTTATCTCGCTATCATTTGCGAAGTGTGCAAGCTTTTTTTCTAATAATTTACTTAATATTCGTTCTTTCATTTTTTTTCATTTTTCTTGATAATATGGATTTTTGTTTTTCCATAAATCGTTGATGAAAAGAGATCACAGCACTTTTCGCAAATAAATATAACATCTGCTTCTGGAACATATCCGATATTTTTCCAGCCACAATGTGGGCAATTCAGAATTAATTCTTTTGCTGGCAATTCATAGATACCTGGTTTGTTGTTATTCAACATTTTGAAGTCCTGCAGCCCATATCTCAATATCAGTAGTTCTATATCGTAAAGAACCAGCTGCTAAATAGACAGGCTTTAATTGTTTTATCTTCTTTAAAGTTGTTTCGCTTATACTTAACAAATCACATGCCATCTTTCTTGAGATAAATAACGGAGTTAAGACTGGAGCATTGCAAAATGTTGCTTGATCCATACCGTATTTTTCCATAATTTTTTCTATTTCTCCGTTTTTTCTTAGAAAATCATAGGCACCAACCCATGAGATCCCATATCGGACATCATAATCCATAAAATATACGCCTTTATTAAGACCTTTTCTTTCATTATTTTGAATATATTTAAAACCCAATGGCTCTAATTGTTTTCTGATATTAGTCGCCGTGCGATGACGGGGTTTTAATTCTTCACCTATGTATTGCATATTTCCTCCCATTGTTTATGTTTTTTTAAAAAATTAACAGCTTTATTCCAAGTTGTCCCATATCTTAGATTTTTGAAAGATCTAAAATAAATCCCTCTTTCTGATTTTTTGCCAGAGATATAATGATAACCTAATGGTTCTAATATCTCTTTTATTTCTTTTTTTTTCATTTTTGCCTTTTATTCCATTGGAATATCTTTAGAGCCTTTTATTTTTAAATACTCATCAAACATCTTTTCCATAAAAGAACTGATAAACATTCCTCTTTTGTTTGCTTCTTTCTTGATTTTTTCGTGAGTAAGCATTGGAATTGCTATAGTGTGATAATCAATTTTTCTTTTTTTTTCCATTTTAAAATCTCCTTTTTTGTTTAAAATTATACTATAATATATATTCCAATGGAATATTTACAAGTTAATTTAAAAAAAATGTTTGTTTTTTTTATAATATGTTATAAATTATAATAATAAAAAGACGATAAGTAAGAGTAAATAAGGGGACTTATGAAAATTGATAAAATAGTTAAAGATGCATTGAGAAAAACAATATTAAAACACGGCTCACAAGTTGCTCTCGCTAAAGCCTGCAATATAAAACAAGGGACTATTAGTCGTTATATATCAGGAACACGAGAAGATATGACCTTAGAAAATTATTCAAAACTATATTCTGAAATGAAAGAATTTCTGCCAGAGGGTTATGGATTAAATATTACTTTGAAAGCTGAAAAATTAGAATTAAGTGGAATG
>JAOZMT010000402.1 GCA_029934175.1 Victivallales bacterium
TGCGAAAAACTTCGTCTACTTTGTGGTAAAATGGGGTTTACTGAATATATACTAGAAGAGTTTCAAAATTGCTTTACACTTTTTTGTTCAACCCCATTTGGGGTTGAGGTCGTGTTGGATATTATCCGTAGATTGAAACCTACGGCTATTCACATTTAACCCCTCCGGGGTTAGGAAATTATCCGATAGGGTAAAACATGAATAGCCACGGGTTTTAACCCGTGGAAACAAAAATACACCAAAATCAACCCCGAATGGGGTTGCACAAAGTGTAAAGAAGTTTTATGCATAATATGAAACTAGCCGATAAAATAATTAATAGTGATATGTCAAAAGGACAATTTTTAGTTTATGAAGCTGAAAATGGAGAATTAAAGCTAGAGGCAACTGTCAAGAAATACTTGTCAGTTCGAAAAAATGGAAAGAGCGAGGTATAAGTTTCTCTGTTTTTGTGAAAAAAATATATAGATGAAATTTTAAATTTATATGGATTATTTTAGTATTGAAAAGTCTAGAAGTTATTAATATTTAACTTCTCAAATGTTATTGTATTATCACCACGAATGGGGTAGCACAAAGTATAAATTAAATTAGTAGATATACTGTGAGTGGTTGAAAATTTCATCCATTTACAGTATAATAAAAAAGGAGAAAAAGATGAAGTATTATATAAAGACTTATGGTTGTCAAATGAATCAACGAGACTCTGAATCCGCAGGTGTGATGTTAGAGGCTCATGGATACATAGAAACAAAAATTGAAGAGGAAGCTGATGTGCTTATTTTTAACACATGTAGTGTTCGTGAACAAGCTGAACGAAAGGCGATTGGGAAAATAGGTATATTGAAAAGATTAAAGAAAAAACGACCAGATATTTTTATTGGCGTTATGGGATGTATGGCACAAAATAAGGGTGCGGAACTTTTAAAAACTTTACCTCATTTAGATTTTGTCATTGGAACAGATAAATTACACGAACTTCCAGAGATTATTAATGCTGAAAAAAAAGAAAGATATAAAGATGTTAGATTAGAAACGGATTATGATGTTCTGACAAGTATGAGTGGGCATCATGTCAACGCCAAACAATCTGTTTCTGCATACATCGCAATTATGCGTGGTTGTAACAGATTTTGCTCGTATTGCATTGTTCCATTCGTTAGAGGGCGTGAGAAAAGTAGAAAAATTAGTGATATTGTTGATGAAGCAAAAAAACTTGTTGAAGATGGAATTAAAGAAGTTTATTTGCTTGGACAAAATGTTGCAGGTTTTGGGCTTGATGGAGCTTCTCCTTCTATGACTCGAAAAGAATCTCCATTTGCAGAGCTATTATATGAACTCAATAAAATTGAAGGCTTGTATAGAATTCGTTGGATCTCGCCACATCCTGCATATTTTAATGATGCTTTGATTGATGCAATTATTGATTGTGACAAAGTTTGTAAAAGTGTTCATTTGCCATTACAATCAGGATCAAATGAAATTTTAAAAAGGATGAACCGACCTTATACGGCAGAAGATTATTTATCTATAGTCAAAAAACTTAAATCAAAATGTAAGGAAATAACATTTTCAACAGATATAATCGTAGGGTTCCCAGGGGAGACAGATGATGATTTTCTTGCGACTTGTGCAATTATGGATGAAGTAAAATTTGATAATGCCTATTTATTTAAATATTCACCACGCGAGAAGACAAAAGCTGCGGAGTATGCAGATCAATTATCTCAAGAAATAAAAGAAGAACGACATTCTATATTATTGAAGAAATTAGGAAAAAGTGCAACTAGCAATAATTTATCGTGCGTAGGAAATACTTATGATGTTTTAGTGGAAGGAGCAAGTAAAAGAAATTCTAAACGCTGGACTGGTCGTGCAGACGGAAACCAAGTTGTAGTATTTGAGCCAAAAGATAAAGTCGAAGTCGGCGACATTGTTCAAATAAAAATAAAAGAAAGTTCATCAATGACACTTTTTGGTGCAATGCAATAAACAATCTGCGATTTATGCAGAAAAACAAGGGGGAAATATGGGACAAATAGAAAAATATAAATTACTGGACACTGGTAATCAAGAGAAATTAGAACAAGTTGGAAAATATAAAATTATAAGACCAGCTCCAGTAGCATTTTGGAATAAATCATTATCGAAAGATGAATGGAGTAATGTTGATGGCGTATATATTAGAAGTAACAAAGGAGGCGGTCATTGGGAGTGGAATATAAGACAACCTGAATCTTGGATGACAGAATGGGGAGGATTGAATTTAATTGTTAAACCAACGAATTTCGGACATCTTGGTTTTTTTGCTGAACAAATTGATAATTGGCAATGGTTGAAAAATGTTATTTCAAGTCAAAAAGAAGAAATGTCTGTTTTGAATTTATTTGCATACTCTGGCGGAAGTTCATTATCAATGGCTAGTGCTGGTGCATCAGTTTGTCATTTAGATGCAGCAAAAGGAATGAATGAATGGGGGAAAAAAATATTGGAATCCAATAAAGATATTCCAAAAAATATTCGTTGGATAACTGATGATGCAACAAAATTTGTTAAACGAGAAAGTCGTAGAAAGCAAAAATACAATGGAATAGTCTTAGATCCACCATCTTATGGGAGAGGTTCTGGCGGACAAATATGGAAAATCGAAGAAGACCTTGTCCCGTTATTAGAAGAAATAAATAACATTATTGATAAATCACGCCCATTTTTCATTTTATTTAGTTGTCATTCACCAGGATTCTCAGGTTCTGTATTATCAAGAATGCTTTCAGATATTGTAGGTTTAAAGCCAAAAATCGAATATGGAGAAATGATAATTCCTGAAAATTCAGGTAAATTATTTGCCGCAGGTAGTTTTACGAGACATCTTTATAATTAACCTCGCGAATTCAGAATAATAAAAAAAAAGCAATTATCTTATTGAATTATTTGTATTTTATACTTTT
>JAOZMT010000403.1 GCA_029934175.1 Victivallales bacterium
TAAAGCTATGAACTCCGACAGTTTAATGAAAGATTTTGAGAAGAATTAGATTGTTAGAGTTCACAACTTTAGTGTGCTAATGTTATCAAAGCAGATAAATGAACAAAAAGATTTATTCTATAATTCTGCACAACTCGCAAGTTTTATTTTTTTAGTGTAAGAATTATTGTTATTTTACGAATAATATAAATATACAAGTTAAATTATTAATAAAAAAAGGAGAAGAATATGGAAGAAGAATTTTGGGCTAAGACAATATTAGGCGATTTAACATCTCGAATGCACGATGATTTTGGAATGTTTTTAGCGTATGGAGCAACACCTTATTCAAGAAATAAAAAAGTAAGTTTCGGTTCTTGGAAATGTTGGATTAAAAATCTTAATATTACAAGATTAAACCAAATCGTAAATAACAATGCTGATATATCTTACTCTGATAATGGATATGTTATATTGAAGTATATTTTAAAAGATGCAAAAGATGCAAAAGATTTGTGTTTGATTATTTCTCAAACACACCCTTTAGCAGAAGATTTGCTTGTTAGATATAGCACAATTTGTGGATGTTTAGTTCACACAAAAAATTATGTTGTTTTAACAGAAAAGGTTTGTAATCATATCAATAGCTTTTTTGATATTCCAGTTTTAATCGACAAAAATTATAATGATAAATCTCCAGTTTTAACTAGTTTGAAAGGATATATTAAACATAAAAAGAAGAGCATAGAAAATCTATATCAAAAAGAGTCTTTACCGCCATATAAATTTCTACAAAACCATTCATTGATAAATATCGAAAATTGTGATTTTATGCAGACTCAAGTTCAAGGTATATCAAACATAGATGTAAAAAGAATAAAAGGAATGTTGATTGGAGTTGCTGTTGGAGATGCATTAGGTGCATCAACTGAATCAATGTTACCTGAAAAAAGATATGAAAAATATGGAGAAATAACGAATTATATAAAGAAGAACGGAAAGATTGTATCATACCATACTGATGACACTCAATTAACTTTTTGGACTTTAAATAGTCTTTTGAGAAATAATGGTTTTGTGCCTGAGGATATAGCAGATAGTATTGCATTTGGAGGGAAAATATATGGTTTAGGTGGTTCAGTAAAAGAATTTTTACGCAAATATAAAGACTCATCTTTATGGTATAATGCAGGTTCAAATTCAGCAGGAAATGGAGCTGCAATGCGTGTTAGTTCAATGATATTGCCTTTTATAAAAAAAGGAGGAAATCTTTATGAGACAGTTGCAGTATCAACAATGATAACTCACAATGATCCATTAGCAATAGCAACAAATATATCTTTTACATATCAATTATGGAAACTATTAGAGCAAAAAGAAGTGCCTACATCTCAATGGTGGTTAGATTCATTTTTAGAAACATTTAATAAGTTTGATATACCAGATACTTATGTCTTAAGAAATGATAAAAGCTTAGATATGCCGATAGGAGAATATCTTAGAAGTATTTTAGAAGATGCTTATGATAAAGATTTATCAGTTCGAGATGCTTGTAATCAATGGTATTCAGGAGCATTTTTACTTGAGACAGTTCCTTGTGTATTATATATTTTAATGAAGCATGGTCATAGTTTTGAAGAGTCAATTATTCGTAGTGTTAATGACACGAGAGATAATGATACAGTAGCAGCGATAGTAGGTAGTTTGCTAGGAGCATATTACGGAGTCGACAATATACCAAAACATTGGATTGATAATATGTCAGGGAAAATATCAGTATATGATGATGATAAGGGAGTGTTAGAAATAGTCGATGAAGCAATAGAAACATTTTGTTAATTCTGCATAAGTCGCAAGTTTTATTTTTTTAGTGTAAGAATTATTATTATTTTACGAATAATATAAATATACAAGTTAAATTATTAATAAAAAAAGGAGAAGGATATGAATTATGATTTTATAAGATTGGAACAAGAACAGGGTTTTGAAAAAGAATTAAACGATTTGCTACAAGCGGACTTAGTTACAAATATTCTTTATAATGCAAAGTTGTTTACAGATGATGATAAATATAAAGCATTTGAAGAACATAATTTTAAAATAACAGAGGAATTAACTCCTGATTTATATAATTTATGTTTTAAAGTTGTTGATAAATTACACTTTGAAGAATCTGTAGATTTTTTTATAATCAACTCATCAGAAATGAATGCTTTTGCAATACCTAATATATCGCCTAAAGGTTCTCATAAAATAGTATTGAATTCAACAATTATTGACAAACTAACAGATGATGAATTAAAATTTGTTATTGGTCATGAAATAGGACACCTTATTTGTAAAAGTTATATTATAGATAGAGTAATGGGTTTTTTATATCGTGAGCGAGATCCTCATCTATTAATTCATAATAAATATTTATTTTGGAAGAAGTTAAATGAACTTAGTGCAGATAGATTTGGATTAATAGCTTGTGGAAATATAGAGAAGGCAATTTCTGGTTTTATAAAACTAAATACAGGTTTTCCAAAAGATGTTTTAAAGGTCAATGTAAATATTTTTTTAGAACGCAGTAAAGAAATTTTAAAGACTGTTCATAATGAAAGAAATTCTGTATTTTCAAGTCATCCAATAGACTCTTTAAGAGTTGTTGCATTAGATATATTCTCTAAGTCAGATAACTTTACATTGTTTGAACAAAGCGATAAGAATTTAGAATTGAGTAAAGATAATATAACAATTAAAGCAATGAATGAGGTATTGGAAAATTTTTATTTAATGGGAACAGAATTAGATCAAGTTAGGTTAGACTTTTTTGCAACAGCAGGGTTAATGATGGCAGGAGCCGATGGAAATATAAGTGATGATGAAATGATGCATATCGTGTCTTATCTTTCAGCCTTTACGCTATTTCCGATGGAATATATGAATGAAATAGTCCAATTAGATACTGAAAAGATTTTTA
>JAOZMT010000404.1 GCA_029934175.1 Victivallales bacterium
GACTATTTTTTTGACTATTTGTAATTGAAAGTGTAAAGTTCATTTGAAACTAGCCAAAAGTTGAATATAAATATTTCAGATAGTTTTAAAAATATATTTATTATTGATAGTAGCAGTTGGGATATTTCTGAGCATTTTAAACTAATTTTCCCTGGTTGCGGAGGCACTGCCTCAGATGCAAATTGCAAACTCTAAGCACACGAGCCGTAAGCAAGGAAAATAGAAATTACTGGATTTTCAGATGACCTTAAACTTGCAACTTATGGATTATTGGATTTTGAATTAATGGAAAGAAATCCCATAAACCAGCAATCCAACAACCCTAAAATGGTCTCATAATAAAATCCGTGACTCGTGTGCTTAGAAACTACAATTTTGTTATGATTATTTAACTGGGGAAATATATATTTATGATGAAAAAGTTTAAGTAATATTCAGCTATTGCATCTATAGAACTTTCAACAATAGCTTCTTTACCTTTTATTGTATCAAAACCTTCTAATTCCTTCTTAGTTGGTTCTCCAATGACAGCAATAGCCTTATTTTTTAATTTTTCAATACCAAATTGTTCTTTAAATGATTTAACTGCTGAAGCACTTGCGAAGTATGCACAATCAAATTCTGGTAATTTATTATGTAAGACTGAAATTGTTTCATACAATACAATATCATCAATATTTTTAACGAAAGTAGTTAATTTTTTTGACAAATCATCTCCTGCTAAATTAGAACGAAGTCTTAAAATATTCCATTCTTTCTGTAAAAAATCTTTTGCTATATCTAACATTCCTTCTGCTCCAAAATTTTTATCAACCGTTGCATCTGGATATATATTATGCTTTATCAGTTCTTGTTCAGTTCCTAAACCACATACAAAAATTTTGGGTATAGTTCTAAAATCTATTTTATAATTCTTAATTGCATAAATGAAGTGTTTAGCTGATGCTGGCGATGTTATTACAATGCAATCATATTGCACAAGTCGCAAGAAATAGTTTTCTATATTATCTTTCAGTTTTGTTTCTATTAATGGTAACTCTATTGGAATACCATCAAAGTTTTCAACAGCTCGTGTTGCCTTTTTCATAATTGTTTTGGAGCAAGTTAGTAATATTTTTTTATTAGATAAAACGCCATTTTGTTTGTATAAGAACTCTTCTGAAGCATTTTTTCCTATAATTAGAATCCCTGGTTTATTTCCTAGCAAAGCTTGTGGAATTTTATTATAAATATTATTAAATGTTCCTGTAATAATTTCTTGTTCTTTAGAGCCAGCAGAAAAAACAATAGATATATCCTCTTTTTCTGATCGACCTTCTGAAATTAACGATTCTAAAATAGATTTAATTTTGGCAGTCGCCATAAAATAAACTAATGGAAATTCGCCTCGTTCTGAAATATTTTGAAAATGATAATCCCCTGTTATAGCTTCTCGTGGAGTCATCACTGTGAATCCTCTTGATATTCCACGCCTTGTCAATAAACAACCTGTTCCTGTTGTGGCAACCGATAAACTACTTAATCCAGGTATAACCTTATATGGCAATGATAAAGATTCTAAAAGATCTATTTCTTCTGATAAACGACCAAAAATGCCAGGATCACCACCTTTTAAGCGAACAACCTTTTTTCCTTGTTTTGCATACTTCGCAATCATCAATGATATTTCATCTTGATTCATTGAATGTTGACCACTTCTTTTTCCTACAAACTTGCTAACTGCTGCACCTGAAAGATTATCTAATAATTCAATGGGTGATAAAGCATCATAAAGGCATATATCACAATTTTTAATGGCATCAACAGTAGCAACTGTTGCATACTTCGCATTTCCAGGTCCAGAACCTGCAAATACAACTGGTCGGACAAATAGCTTTCTCATCTGCGATATATATTTATCGCCTTGTCTAAATGAAATACATAAATTCCCCTGCCCTTCTGGAGCAAGTAAATCTTTTGATGGTATAATTTGTGATATGCGGGTCTGTAAACTTAATCTATTTAAAGCTGCAACTGCAATAATAACAATATCATACTTGCCATCATCAAGTTGCTGCAATCTTTCTTCTATATTTCCACGAATATGTTTCAATTTACTATTTGGATAATATTCAAAACAGAACTTCTCTCGTCTTTCACTGCTAACTCCTATGACAGGAGCTGATTCAGAAGTTAATTCAAAACCATTTCTAATAACTAAAGCATCTCGACTATCTTCACTCCATGGCAACCAAAACCAGTCAATTCCTTTTTCAATGATTTTTGGCATATCCTTAGCACTATGAATTGCACAGTCTATTTTTCCATTCAACAAACTATCGTCTAAATCTTTAGTAAAAAAGTTTTGTGGACTTGTCTTTAAATCTGAAATTTTATCCCTATCTCCAGGACTTGTCATTTTAACTAATTCAAATGACACTTCAGTAAAAATTTCTTGCAATTTATGCAAAGAATTTAAAGATTGAGTAACAGCTAACTGGCTATCTCTTGAGCCTATTTTTATATTTTTCATATTATTTCCCATTTGGATATTCATAATGGATTGCCACTACAATTTTATTAATTTGTTGCTTACTAAAGCATCTTTCCCATCAAATGCCATTGCTACTTTTTCAATATTTTTAAAGCCTTTGTCAATTAAACTAACATCGTATGTCAAGAATAACTTTTATTAATAAACTTTTATCTACATAATAACTATCTTCTGTTCTACGATATTCGCAAAAATCCGACCTACATAATATAACTTTTTTATTCATTTTAATTTCCTTTATTAACCACTTTCATTTCATAATAATATATATAATACTGCACAATTCGCAAATTGCAAGTTTTTTATTTGATAAAAAAGAATTAAACAAGCCTATTTAAAATATAAAAAAAGGCGTTTTTCTTTACACTGACCAACAATTGTTTTGACAGGATAACAGGATTTTCAAGATG
>JAOZMT010000405.1 GCA_029934175.1 Victivallales bacterium
TATCATCAGCATCCATTCGTGCTAGATATTTACCTTTTGCGAGTTGTGCAATTTCATTTAAGGCAGCGGGTAAACCTCTATTTTCTCTATTTATAACAATTATGCGATCATCGCAAAAGTTATTCATTTCAGTTAAAGAATTATCAGAAGAACCATCATTTATAATAATAAGCTCCCAATCAGTATAAGTTTGATTTATAATAGATTGAATTGTTTTAGCTATTGTATTCTCTGCATTATAACAAGGAATTCCTATTGTAATTAGTTTTTTATTCATTTATTAACCAAGCTTCCTTTATCTTAAATAACCCAAACGCTGTCATTTTAGGAAGGCCTTTATCAGGTAAAAGCAAAGGAGTTACATCATTATTAGTTAAAAAAAGACCTTTGTAATTTATAATTGTTTCATTCGTATAATTATTTGTTATAATGTATTTAATTTGATTTTGCTTAATATAATCATCTATTTTATTATATCTCATGAAAGATAAGTATTTATGAGTATTTACTAATCCATCTCCATTTATAAGATGTCGATCTGAAAAATATCCAACAAATCCAGAACCATCTACTTGAAAAATAGATTCATTAGGTTCTACTATAGATTTTATTTGAGTTACAAATTTTTTTGAATATTCATTAGGCTTTTTTCTTGAATTTGTATCAATATGAAATTTTATAATAAAAACAAATATAAGTCCTAAACATACAAAATTATTTAAAAAATTTATAATTTTTATTTTATGAGAATATTTAAAAATGACATAAGTGAATAAGTAAATAGTTGGAATATAATACCAATATCTAACATTATTATTTGTTAAATTATGTATTATTATAAAAATTATTCCGGCTATTATAATTGAAAAACCTTTTATTCTTTCTTTGTTTGTTGAGCAAACAATATTTATTATTGCTAGTGTTAAAAAAGAAAAACAAATAATTAATAAAATTAAGTTAACAGAATAAATTCCAGATAAATTGTTTTGAATATTTGAAACAATATTAAACATATTAACGGCTTTTATTTTAGATGAAACTGTTGAGATGTGTCCAAATATTAGTTTCATAGCGAATATATGTAATATTACACCAACTCCTAGAATTGTATTAATGCAGAAAAAAGTTTTAAATTCTTTTTTTAATAAATAATATAATGATAAAATACCAATAAAAATGCACGCATCAATTCTTATTAATGGAATGAATAAAATAGGTATTAAAAAATATTTGTTTTGCTTTTTCTCTCCGATATAAAATTTATCAATAAATAAAAGTAATAAAAATGCAAGTAAAGTTGTTTCCATCATTATTTTAAATATTATACCCAAAAAGAAATAATATATTCTCTCTTTTAAATTATTACCGAAAAAATATGCTATTGCAAAACATATTGTAAGATAAAAAGAAATCATCATTGATAAATGAATTCGAATATTTTCTGTGAAAAGATTCGTTATACTTGAAATTCCTGTTAAACACCAACACCAAAAAAGGTGATAACCATCTGTTATATTTATTCCATCAAAGGAAGATATTTTATTGATTGCAATATTATATGCGATTTTCGCATAAAAATATGAATCATCACTCATTAAACCACGAGGAAATCTAGTTATAGTATCTATAAAAAGAAATGGAATTATTGCTATAATAATTCCTAACAATATATAATATTTATTTTTGAATATTATTTTCATTTTATATTAAACACATATTTTTTATCAAGGAAATATTTACTAACATATCCTATTGTTAAACCTATTATAGCTCCTATGTATTTTGCGTATTCCGCAATGAAAAAATAATTAAAACATAATTCTGAAATCCAAAAAATTCCTGTAGTAAGAATTCCCATAGTTGAATAAAGAATGAATAATTTAATGTTTTCATTGTTGTTTTTTGTTTCATAAAAGAAGATATATTTTTTATCTAAAATATATTTGGTCAATAAACCTAAAAAAGTTCCAATTATCATTGCAATATAAATATCTATTTTAAAAGTAAATATATTTATATTTTCAATTGTTGAAGATAGCAAACTAAAAGATAAATATTGACTACCTATATTTATGATTGTTGCGAGGACCGCAAATAATATATATTTTATAGTAATTTTATACACTACCATTTACCTAAAAGTAAAATTAATACTAAACCTAACCACAATAAAAAATTTATTATAATAGGGTAATCTTTAATAATAACATCAGCAGGATCCCCTCCTTTTTCTTTTTGATATGTCAGATAAATATATCTTGATACTCCATAAACAACAAACGGGATTGTATATATAAGTTTATTTGTTTCTAGCTTTGTTATTGTTTCTTCTGAAATAGCATATAAAGAATATGAAATAATTGTAAGAGTTGTGCTAATTCCAATCATTTGATCTAAAATGTTTTGAGGATATTTTTTTAATACAGGTCTAAAATTTTCAGGATTTTCTATAAGAATTAATAATTCATATCTTCTCTTACAAAAACCTAAAAACATTGAAATGAAAAATGTCGTAACTAATATCCAATTAGAAAGTTCTACTCCAATAGCTAATGCTCCAACAATAACTCTTAGCACAAAACCTATTGCAATAATAATAATATCTAAAAATAAAATATCCTTTAACTTAAATGAATAACCAATGTTTAATAGCAAATATGTTATAATTACCAAAAAAGCATTTTGGGTAATTATAGAGCCAATTCCAATTCCTATAGCAAGAATGAATAGAGAATAAATCATTGCTATTTTAGAAGAAATAGCTCCAGAAGCTATTGGTCGTTTACATTTTTTAGGGTGAATCTTATCTGAATCTTTGTCATGAATATCATTTATAATATAGACAAATGATGCAACTAGCGAAAAACTTGCGAATGCCGCAAAACTAATTATAATTGAATTTTTATCAAAAAAGGCTTTGGCAAAAATCAAAGGAGCAAAAAT
>JAOZMT010000038.1 GCA_029934175.1 Victivallales bacterium
AAGCGTTTTCCCTAAAAAGTCTTCTTCATTATATGCAGGAATAATTATAGAATATATTATATCATTTTTCATTTTGTTTTTGAATAATTCTGGCTTTTAAACATTTTATAATAACAAAAAGCAACAAACTATAAAATGCTAATATAGCAATTTTAACAAACCAATATATATAATAAGCTGACAAATAAGACTCTGTATAACTATAACTAAGACGATTATGTATTTTTCCATGTATTGGATTATATGCTTTAAAATGCTCTCCTGTGATTGGTGATAATGTGATATTCTCTACGAGACTTAATTTTTCTGGATACTTTCCATTTTTAACCTTATAATTATATATTTCAAATTCAGCTATATTTTTCTTTGATTCATAAATATCTCTTATCGAATAATGATAATTAAGACTCTTGAAAAACAATGGCGAAATAGAACAATCTTTCTTTTGAATTTGTGCAAATATATCTTTTGGAATTTTATTCTCATTTATCTTCTTGACAAATTTATAATCTTTTATACATCCTTCTAAATAATTAATAAAATCGTGCTTTAAAATAGTTGTAAGATGAAAATTTTCCATATTATACATAGCCCAATTATCATAATAACTATCGTAACGAGGAGAGAACATTGTATTTAAAATATAGTTATCATAAGGTTCTTTATGTATATCTATAATAAATGTTAAGATAGTATGAATAACATCGTTTCCATTCACGACATCTCTAGCTATAACTTCATCATGATATTTTTTGAGGTCTTTATCTAAAACAGGAGTGTTGTTCAAAAAATCAGTAATTATTTCAATTTTGAAATAAGACTGAAAATAATCAAACGGAGTAATATTATTATTTTTTATATATGAAAGGATTTCATCATTATACTTATTTTCAATTTTGAAAAGCTTTGAAATAAAGTGAAATTTGCCAGCAAGTCCTCCACCTATACTACCACCACGATTAAAAGTTATTGATGGATCACTAAAATCAATTCTTTTAGATAAATCTCTAGTTATTTTTATTGTCTCAAGTATACTTTGGTCATTTGTATAATATTGATATTGTATTTTATTCACATATAGAAGAATTATTGTCAGATATGGACTTGTCCATTTATCTTCATCACTATTTGTATTATCAATATACATAAAATTATCATTTTCTAAAATTTCTTCTGATAATTTAAAAATTTTGATTGCTTTTTCATCGGTGAAAAAGTAATTTGATGCAAGCAATGCTTCTCTTGCGATTTCTGTTTCTTTTGCATTTCTCGCAAATAAATTTATTTTGTCAATATGAGAATAAAATTTATCTTTAAATGACTTACCTTCATTATCTAAATCTTCAAATATTAAAAAATTTAATTCTTTTATAATTTTCAAATTTTCAGGTGTAACTTTATTTTCAGATAAATATTTTGGTTTAGTATCATTAAATTCTTTTAATAATGATTCAATTCTATAATCATAATAAAGATTTATAGCAAAGTAAAATATTACAGATAATGAGAATAGAGAAGTTAGGATAATTAATTTTTTATTATTTTTTAAATTCATTTGAGACCTGCAGTTTTTTTGATATAAAAAAAGGCTCAAACTCTTTCGAGTTTGAGCCTAATATTATTAAATTTGCGAATTATGCAAATTACATTATTTCTCCCATTTCTTGGTAGAATTTCATACGCTTTTTAGCATCTTCTTCAGCTGCTTGGAATAAACCTTCAGCTTCTTTAGGTGCTGTTTTTAGAAGAGTCGTATAACGACGCTCACTACGAATGAACTCTTGGAAATCACCTTTTGGAGTTTTCGCTTCCCATTTGAATGGTTTTTCTTCAGTTGGATTATAACGATATAATGGCCAGTAACCACATTCTACAGCTCGTTTTTCTTCAACTTGAGTTTTAGACATATCAATACCATGTGCAATACAAGGTGCATAAGCTAAAATAATAGAAGGTCCATCATAAGCTTCTGCTTCTGCAATAGCTTTTAGAGTTTGAGCTCTATTAGCTCCCATTGAAATAGATGCTACATAAACATATCCGTAACTCATACACATAAAACCAAGATTTTTCTTAGTTAAACGCATTCCAGCATTTGCAAACTTCGCAACAGCTCCAATTGGAGTTGCTTTTGATGCTTGTCCACCTGTGTTTGAATATACTTCTGTATCAACTACAAGAATATTAACATTTCTTCCAGATGCTACTGCGTGGTCAACTCCACCGTATCCGATGTCATAAGCCCAACCGTCTCCACCAAATATCCAAACTGATTTATCAACAAAATAATCTTGAAGTTCTTGTATTTTTTCAAGAATAGGTTTGCATACATCGCAAGATGCATCAGCTATAACTTTTGGAAGAAGAGCTTTTACTGCTTCTTGAGCATCTATTGCAGCTTTATCTTTTCCTTGCCAATTTTCCATTGCAACTTTTAATGCTTGTTCTAATTCTTTAGAAACATCTTTTCCACATTCAAATAATCTATCTACATTAAGTTTTAATAACTCACGGTTTTTATCAATAGATAATCTGAATCCCATTCCGTATTCTGCATTATCTTCAAAAAGTGAATTAGCCCAAGTAGGCCCTCTTCCTTCTTTGTTTTTACAATAAGGAACAGTAGGGAAAGTTCCACCATAAATAGATGAACAACCAGTTGCATTAGCAACAACCATTCTTTCACCGAATAACTGAGTAACTAATTTAACATAAGGAGTTTCACCACAACCAGCACAAGCTCCAGAGAACTCAAACAATGGTTTTAAGAATTGTGAACCTTTAACACCTGTAATAGGTGCTCCATCTACAATATCATCAGGAGTATCTTCAAAGAATTTAGCATTTTCAACTTGACCAGCAGCTTTTTCATCTTCTAAAGATGACCAAGTAAGAGCTTTGTTTTTAGCAGGACATGTCTCAACACAAACACCACAACCTGTGCAATCTTCACAATAAACTTGTAATCTGTATTCTAAATTTTTATCATTTTTAGTTTTAGATTTAACAGTTTCAAATTTAGCAGGTTTATTTTCTAAAACACTAGGTTCAATTTGTTTTGCACGAACCGCAGCATGTGGACAAGCCATAACACATTGATTACATTGAATACAATTATCAATTTCCCATTTAGGAACACGAGGAGCAATACCGCGTTTTTCTAAACAACTAGTTCCAGAAGGAAGAGTTCCATCAATAGACATTTTAGATACAGGAACATCATCACCTTTTAAGTGCATTAATGGTTCAATAATATCTTTAGCAAAGTCTTCTGCATCTTCAGCAATTAATTTTTTAAATGTGAATGATTCAGTTATTTCAGCTGGAACAGTAACTTCATGTAAAGCTTCTAATGCACCATCAACTGCAGCATGATTCATTTTAACAATATCATCACCTTTAACTTTATAAGTCTTTTCAATAGCTGCTTTAATATATCCAATAGCTTCTGTTGGATCAATAATTTTAGCTAATTGGAAGAATCCAACCATCATAGAAGTATTAATTCTGTTTCCAAGACCAGCTTTAGCAGCAATTGCTAATCCGTCCATAACATAAAATTTAAGCTTCTTAGCGATAATAGTTTCTTGCATATCTTTAGTTAAAATAGCAAAAGCTTTGTCAGCTGAAACATCAGTATTCAATAAGAAAGTTCCACCTTCTTTAATTCCACTTAACATATCGTAACGACCAATATAAGCTGGATTATGACAAGCAACAAAATCAGGTTGATCAATTAAGTATGTAGAAGTAATCTTTTCATGTCCGAAACGAAGATGAGAAACTGTAATTCCGTAAGATTTTTTTGAATCATATACAAAATATCCTTGTGCATACATATCAGTGTTATCTCCAATAATTTTAATTGAGTTTTTATTTGCTCCAACAGTTCCATCAGACCCTAATCCCCAGAACATACAACTTGTTGTTCCTTTTGGAAGAGTATTGATTTTTTCTTCAATTTTTAAAGATAAATTAGTTACATCATCTTCAATTCCAACAGTAAAGTTATGAGTGCAAGCACCAGCAAGATGTTTGAAAACAGCATTTACATGTGACGGATTAAATTCTTTAGATGATAAACCATAACGACCACCAATAACTTTAATATCACTTCTACCTTGAGCAGCTAAAACAGCAACAACATCAAGGAATAAAGGTTCGCCTAGAGCACCTGGCTCTTTAGTTCTATCAAGAACAGCAATTTTCTTAACAGTTGCAGGAATCGCATCAACAAATGCTGCAGCTGAGAATGGACGATAAAGTCTAACTTTTATAAGACCAACCTTTTGTCCTTTTGCATTTAAATGATTAATTGTTTCTTCGATTGTTTCAGTTGAAGAACCCATTGCGATAACAATATCAGTTGCATCTGCTGCACCGACATAATCAAATAATTTATATTCACGACCAATTTTCGCAGCAACTTTATCCATATATTCTTGAACAATTGCAGGAACAGCATCATAATATTTATTAACAGTTTCACGCCCTTGGAAATATACATCAGGATTTTGAGCAGCAACTTTAATAATAGGTTTTTCTGGACGCATTGCACGGTCACGGAATTGCTCTATATATTTTTTCTCTACAAGTTCAGCAATAGTATCATAAGATATTTCTTCAATTTTAGAAATTTCATGAGAAGTTCTAAAACCATCAAAGAAACTAACAAAAGGAACGCTAGATTTTAAAGTAGCAAGATGAGAAACAACCGCTAAGTCCATTTCTTCTTGAACAGAACCAGCAGCTATCATAGCAAAACCAGTATTTCTAACAGACATTACATCAGAATGATCTCCGAAAATTGATAATGATTGACACGCTAAAGAACGAGCTGAAACATGAAAAACAGTTGGTAACATTTCACCAGCTATTTTATACATATTAGGAATCATTAATAAAAGACCTTGCGATGCTGTAAAAGTTGTAGTTAAAGAACCTGCACTTAAAGAACCATGAACAGCTCCTGCCGCTCCTGCCTCAGATTGCATTTCTACTACATCTACTTCTGTTCCATAGATATTCTTTAGACCTTGACTAGCCCAAATATCCGCCATTTCCCCCATGTCTGATGATGGAGTGATAGGATAAATCGCAGCAACTTCACTGAATGCGTATGCAACATGTGATGCTGATTGATTACCTGTAATAGTGACCATTTTTCCCATTGTAAATCCTCTTTTTGTTATAAGCATAAATGCTTTGTTTAGTATGACAAATTATTTGTCATTAATTAGATTTCGTTTACTCTTATCAATACTAAAGTAAAGTTTAAAATAAAACTATATATTAAAATATTTAAAATACAAGTTTTTATTAAAATTATTTGATAATATTTTGTAATTTTTGCGACTTGAGCAATTCCCATTTTAAAAGGTTTCAGCAGAATTCATATTTTTAAGATTGATTTTTCGAGATTTCAAAATTTTCCCTTCCAACTGAATGATCAAACAAAAAATCAAAATAGAACTTCGCACTAATTGATTTGAAAAAAGAAAAAAAGATGGTGCCAGACTACTAATAAAACATTTCGAGATTCTATTTTAGAGAAAATAAGCAATAAATCTTGCGAAGCAAAAAGTAACGCAGACATCTTGTCTGTGCGTAGGTTCAGGCTGGAAGCCCAAACCACATATTATGTGGCACGGACATCTTGTCTGTGTTACTTTGTTTGCTTTACTCTAATCCTAATACTTATTTAAAGCATTGTCCTTAAAAATTCTATTGATTATTGAACAAAACGAACCCAGAAATATTAGGAATAAAATAAATCTTTAATTCTTAAAGCAACCGCTTCCCAATTTGGCTTTTCTGTTAAATAACTCCATGAAAAGCGTAATGACTCTTGACATTCTTCATCTGAATAGCCCATTGCCTTCAATACATGACTTGGTGCATAATTTTGCGATGTGCATGCTGAACCATTGGATACTGCAAGTAAATCTTTTAAACTTAACATCACAGCTTCTGAATCTAATCCGCTAAATGATATATTTAATGTGCTTGATATTGTATCATTTAGAATTCCATTTATTTTATAATCTAATTCACTAAACGCTTTGAGTGCAGCATCTTTTATCTTTTGACAATATTCGTCTCGTTTATCATTTTCTTTTAATGCGAGTTGTGCAGAAAGCCCAAAACCAACAATCAAATGAACTGGCAATGTCCCAGAACGAAGTCCTCGCTCTTGTCCGCCTCCATAAACAATTGGTGTCAATGGAACTTTATCAAAGCCTCGCCGTCTTGCGATTAATGCACCTATTCCTTTCGGTGAATAAAGTTTATGCCCGCTTATACTTATCATATCTATTCGTTGATTTTGCAATGCTTCAATATCCTTACCAAATCCTTGTGCTGCATCTATATGAAAAAATACTTGACTGTTCAATAAATCTTTTGCGACTTGTGCAATTGGTTGTTTTACCCCTGTTTCATTATTGATATGCATCATACTTATTAATAATGTGTCTTCCCTTAATTCGTTTAGAATATCACAGGATTTTATTTTACCTGTTTCATCAGGAGATATCAACGATATTTCAAATCCTTTCTTTTCAAGATATTTTAATGGTTCTAATATCGATTTGTGTTCTATAGTTGTCGATATGATATGTCGTTTATTATTCTTGTTTCCATATTCTATTAATCCTTGAAGTGCAATATTATTGCTTTCTGTTGCTCCACTTGTCCAAATTACCTCTTCTCGCTTGCATTGAACCACTGATGCTATTTGCTCTCTAGCTTTCTGAACTGCTACTTTTGCGTTATTCCCATATTCGTGAGTGCGACTTCCTGCATTACCAAATTCCTCAATTAGATATTTTTGCACTATTTCTGCTACTCGTGGATCAATTGGTGTCGTTGAATTACAATCTAAATATATCATTTCCTCTCCGTTTTTAAAAAGTTTGTTATTTTTTTGCAAACAATCTTGTATTTTTTGCGACTTGTGCTATAATATACATTATTTTAATAAAAATACAAAATATTTATAAGAAAAAGGAGATTAAAATGTCAACAGGATTTGGATATACATTCCCAGCAATAAAAGGAATTCAATCTGGTAAAGAGTATTATGTATCAATGTGTCCCTTAAAATTGATACCTAAAATTTTTTCATACAATGAAGAAGATGTTCCAGCAGTTATGCGTTCGCAAAGACTTTTAAATAATTCACGCATTCCAGAAATGGCTAAATATATAACTAAAAATAAAAATTCTTATGTATTTTCTGCATTAACCGCATCTATTGATTCTGAAATTGAGTTTGAAGCATTTGGAGATACTCAACATAAAGATAAGCTTGGTGTTTTGCATATTCCTTTAGAAGCTCAATTTATTATCAATGACGGACAACATCGCAGAGCGGCTATTGAACAGGCTTTAAAAGAAAAACCTGAACTAGGAGATGAAACTATTTCGGTTGTTTTCTTTCTTGATATTGGTTTAAAAAGATCACAACAAATGTTTGCGGATTTAAATAGATATGCAATTAGACCATCAAAATCTTTAGGTATTTTATACGATAATAGAGATCCTGATGCTTTAATAACTAAAGACATTGTTTTGGAATTACCATTTTTCGTTGAATTAACTGAAATGGAAAAAACTACTTTATCTAAACGCTCAAAAAAACTTTTTACTTTGAGTGCTTTTCATGGAGCTACTCAATATTTACTTAAAAATTTTAATGAGATTGATGATAATAAAAGAGTAGAGATTGGGAAGATTTTCTGGACAGAAGTTTATAACCAATTTACAGATTGGCAACAAGTTCGTAATTCTCAATTATCAGCCTCAACAATAAGAGAAAATTATTTACATTCACACGGAATTATACTCAGTGCATTGGGGCGTTTAGGGAATTCTATTATTGATTTTAATAATGATAGTTGGAAGTCTAAAATTTCTAAATTAAAAGATATTGATTGGAATAAAACTAATAAAAATTGGTCTGGAAGAGCTTTGATAAACGGCAGAGCATCAAAGTCAGATATTTGCATTGCTTTAACAACTAATTATATAAAAAAAGAATTAAATATTGAATTAAGTGATGATGAAAAAATTAAAGAAAAAGAATTTTTAAATGGAGGTCATAATGTCTGAAGTTTCAATGAACCGAAAAACTGCATTTAAAGAAAAAGGCTTTAAAGAATCTATTTTAGAGCTAGAACAAGAAGTTGAAAGAATTTATTTGGAGGATAATATCCCTTGGGTTGTCGGATACAGTGGAGGAAAAGATTCTACTGCCGTTTTACAAATAATTTGGAACACACTCGCAAAAATACCAAAAGAAAAATTGCATAAAAAAATCCATGTCATTAGCACCGACACTTTAGTTGAGAACCCTATCGTTTCTCAATGGATTATTAAATCACATAATGCAATGAAAGAAACTATTGAAAAACAAGGTTTGCCTATTGAACCACATCTTTTAATGCCAACTATTGAAGACTCTTTTTGGACAAATTTAATAGGTAAAGGCTATCCAGCTCCACGGCATAAGTTTAGATGGTGCACTACTAGATTAAAAATTAACCCTTCTAATGCTTTTATTAAATCTATGGTTCATAAAAACGGTGAAGCTATCATTGTTTTGGGAACTCGTTCTTCTGAAAGTGCAGCAAGAGCAAAGGTTATTGAAAGACATAAACAAAATAGAACTAGAGATAAATTAAGTCCTAATCCAGCTTTGCCTAATTGCTTTATTTATGCTCCTTTAGAAACTTGGTCTGATGATGATGTTTGGTTATATCTTATGCAACAACAAAATCCGTGGGGGCATAATAATAAAGCTTTACTTACAATGTATCAAGGAGCAACTACAGATGGCGAATGTCCGTTAGTTGTTGATACAAATACTAAAAGTTGCGGTGATAGCAGATTTGGTTGCTGGATATGCACGCTTGTAGGCGAAGATAAATCAATGTCTGCAATGATTCAAAACGATGAAGAAAAAGAGTGGATGTTACCGCTTTTAGAGTTTAGAAATGAATTAGATTTTCGTGGCGAAGAGAAACATAATCTAGAAAATACACGACGAGACTTCCGTAGAATGAACGGAAATGTAAATATTTTAGAAAGTGGTAATGTTATACATGGTCCTTATACACAAGAGGCTCGTGAAGAGTGGTTACGAAAATTGCTCAAGTCGCAAATGTGGATTAGGAAAAATGGTCCAGATGAAGTGAAATATATTGACTTAGTTACAATTGATGAACTTAGAGAAATTCGCAGGATTTGGGTAGTTGAAAAACATGAATTTGAAGATACTTTACCTAAAATATATGAAGATATTATTGGTTGTTCGTTTCCTGATGACTGTCATTATAATATGGGAATTGGTAGCGAAGCTTTAGGTTTATTAAAAGATTTATGCAAAGATGACGATTTGCAATTTCAAATGATAAGAGAACTTCTAAATGTGGAAGTTAAATACAGAACTATGAATCGCCGCTCAAATTTATATAAAAATTTAGAAGATGCATTTAAAAGAAGTTTCTATTCTGATGAAGAAGAAGCTTCTGAAATTGCTAGAAATAGAAAAGAAAAAAAAGATTTTATCCGAAACAGAAATGAAGATATTTTTGATGAATATAAAGTTTCAGAACAAGGAGCAAAATATGATTATTGATTTTATAACATTATCTAATTACGGTCCATATTATGGAACTCAAAAAATAGATTTATCGCCTGTTTCGCAAGATAAACCTGTTGTTCTATTTGGTGCGTTAAATGGTAGTGGAAAAACAACTCTACTTGATGGTATGCAATTGGCTTTGTATGGCAGTAGAGCAAATTGTTATGATAACAAATCCTCGTTCTCAAAATATCTAAAAGAAAAAATAAATGATAATTCTGCACAAGTCGCAAAAACTTTTGTTGAATTACAATTTAGACATTATTCAGAGGGAAAAGAAGATATTTATAAAATTAAAAGAAGCTGGATATTAAATAAAGATAATAAACTTTTACAAACAATTGAAGTTTGGAATAATAACAAACCAGATTCTTTACTTGCTGATACTTGGAATGACTTTATTGAAGGCGTTATCCCTGCAAGTATCGCACATCTTTTCTTCTTTGATGGTGAGAAAATTGAAGATTTTGCTGAACTAAAAAATGCTCAAAAACTTCTGAAAATTGCTATAAATTCTTTACTCGGTGTTGATATTATCGAACAATTGAACTCAGATTTATTGGCGTTAGAAAGAAAAAAGAAAACAAATCTAAAAAATGATTCTGAACGACAAGCAATTGAAGTTGCTCAAAAAAATGTCGAACGATTAGAAAAGGAAAAAGAAGTTTTAGTTTCTCGAAAAGCTAAACTACAAAATGAGTTTCAAAGAGCTGAATATTTGCTGTCTAAACTAAATGATAAATTTAATAAAGAAGGTGGTGACTTATATTTGAAACAAAAAGAGATTGATAAAGAAAAAATCACTTTAGAAAATAGATTGGGCGAAGTTAATAAATATCTGATTAGTATTGCTTCTACTTCATCGCCTTTTATAATGGTTGATAACTTACTAAATAACTTACTTGAACAGGTCAATGTTGAAATAAATATCTCAGAAGCTAAACTTTTAAATGATAAATTAGAAAAAAGAGATTCTAAAATTTTAGAAATGTTGAAACAATTAAAAAATGAATCGCCTGTTTCAAAAAATATTGAAGACTTTCTAACTGAAGATAGAGCCTCTACTAAGGAACAAGCCAGTGGTGAACTGTTTTTAAATTGTCCAGCTGATACAAATAATCAATTAAAACAATTAAAAAATGAATTGCCTGTTGTTGAAGATAAATATTCAACTTATGCGGAACTCGCTAATAATTTGCAAGATAAATTAGATTTGATTGAAAGAAAAATATCGGCTATCCCTAATTACGATATGATTGCTCCTATTATTGAAGATAAAAAG
>JAOZMT010000406.1 GCA_029934175.1 Victivallales bacterium
TATGCCGCCGAGACGGACGGCGCTACGCTTAAATCGACAGCCTCTGAAAGCGGAATTCCAACGGTTTTTCAACCTTTTTTAGCTCAAAGTGTAAAGACCTTGTTGAAACTAGTCGAAATTTAATATCAAATTTTCAAAATGCTTCTGTCTATCCTGTAAATCCTGTCAAACAAATCATATTCATTGAACGAATTTAAGATCAACCCCGCTTTGTGAAACTTAGTGTTTAACTTTGTTTCCTCTGTGGTTAACTATAATTTAATGTGGTTCACTGAATATATACGAGTTTTTTTGTAGTTAAATATGAGACTATTAAAATTTCAAATATTCATCTTGTTTATCCTGAAAATTCTGTAATCCTGTCAAAAAAATCATTTTCATTGATTGAAGTTAAGATCAACCCCTCTTTGTGAAGCTTAGTGTTTAACTTTGTTTCCTCTGTGGTTAACTATAATTTAATGTAGTTCACTGAATATATACTAATTTTTCTGAAAAATTCAAGTATAAATTAGCATAAATAGCAAATTTTTAATAAAAAAGTTTGTTTTTTTTATCTATTAATGATATATTGAAATAAATTTTATAAAATATAACCTAAATTCGTGAGTTTTTAACGGATCAAGGTTTAATTCAAACAAGGAGAATTTAATTATGATGACAGCAGAACATGTCAATGCTTTTATAGATGCAACGAAAGATACTTTTTCTTCAATGTGCCAAATGAAAATAGTTCCCAATTTTAAAGATGTAAAAAAAATAGATGGAGCAATAGTCGAGACAGATGATCTTATGGCTATTTGTGGTTTATCTGGAGAAGTCAAAGGTGCAGTTTTTTTAGCATGTCCACTAAATATTGGAAAGGAAATAGTTGGTAATTTTTTAATGGAAAAGATAACAGAAGTTAATTGTGATTTAATGGATGGTTTTGGAGAAATTGTTAATATTTTAGCTGGTGCTGCTGATGGCAAAATAAAAAATACTCGCATAGATTTAGCTTTGCCATCTGTTCTTGTAGGTGAAAGAACTCGCTTTTTTGCAAAAGCTGGAAATCCATTTGTTATCATTCCTTTAAGAATTGTAGATGTAGGCCCTATGTATATCGGAATTTCTATGGAAGTTAAGAAAAAATAATGAAACACTTTATTTATTGCTTAACTCTTATATCATTTGCGACTTATGCAGATATTTTTACTATCGCTCCTAATAACCAACAGGCTTCAACTAATCCAAGTGGATTATTGACTGCTTTGAAAGTTATGAGACTAAAACCTGAACCCATCATAGTTGACGGTCATTCTTTAACTATGGGTATAGGTCTATCTACTGAACAATTAAATCATTCTCGCCGAGAAATTAGTATATTATATCCTAATGCAAAAGTTATAGCAAATTCAAATTCTCTCTTAATTGAAAACATTGGCAATAATAATGAAAAGTATAGAATTTTTTTAATAGAAGTTGGTGGGAAATATCCAGTCATTCAATTTTCAATGAAAATACCTAAAACTCTTGATAAGTTAAATAATTGGACTGATGAATTACCATTACCTAATCTTTGTGAACCTATTACTTATATGCATTTTACTAAAAAAAATACTTTTTATGGGCATTTTCGATGTTATTCGCCACCAGATATTGCATTAAGAGATTTCACGGCAAGTATTGCAGGCAATGGATGGTATCCTGTTACACCTGATTCAGTAAGTCAAAATAGAAAGGGCGAACTTTTTTTAAACAATAAAACAAAAAAAATGATGATGATTAGTTTTTCTAAACAGAAAGGCTCAATTTACATAAAACCTTTAAAATAAATTATGAATACAAAAAAAGCAATTATTTTATTAAGTGGAGGATTAGACTCCGCTACAAGTCTAGCAATTGCTAAAGATTTAGGATACGAATGTTATGCTTTAAGTTTTGATTATGGTCAACGCCATGACATAGAATTAGAAGCTGCCCGTGAAATTGCGAAATGTGCAGAAGTTAAAAAGCATATTGTCATAAAAATAGATCTCACGCTTTGGGGCGGTTCTGCTTTAACATCTTCTGAATTCGATGTCCCAAATGCAGGGGAATCTGAAACTGATATTCCTATTACTTATGTCCCTGCAAGAAATACAATTTTCTTATCATTTGCTGTTGCTTGGGCTGAAACTTTGAAGATTAAAGATATTTTTATTGGTGTAAATTCTGTTGATTATTCTGGGTATCCAGATTGTCGTCCACAATTTATAAATGCTTTTGAAAAAGTTGCAACTTTAGGAACAAAAGCATCTGATGAAGGTTGGAAATTCAAAATACATGCACCGCTACAAAATTTAAATAAAGCAGATATTATAACAACAGGAATTGAATTAGGAGTTGACTATTCGATAACACATAGTTGTTATAATCCTAACGATAAAGGTTTAGCCTGTGGCAAATGTGATAGTTGCGAACTACGCAAACAAGGCTTCAAATCTGCACAAGTCGCAGACCCTACAATATATATTTAACTACTATAGTTCTTCGCAAATGAATTGATACTTGTTTTTCTTAATTTTAACTAATTTTTTAGAACATTAAATAGTCATATTGTTTTTGTTGCACACTTTCAGTGTGCCCTCTGTTTTTATATTTTTCCTAGGGCGTTGCCTATGAAAACAGTCTGAATGTGAATTTAAAGATTTAAAATTTTTCAATAATCAATATTCAACACGGAATATCCAATATTCAAGTAAAGAATTCCTAAATGCAACATCATATAAAGCAATAATTTTCAACCACAGATTTTCATACATAGATAGTCATTAAATGAGTAAAAAAGGGCTAGTTTCAAATGAACTTTACACTTTCAATTACAAATAGTCGAAAAAAATAGTCAGAGTCCCGACTTTAGGGGCTGTCGATTTAATCTAACAACCTCCTAAACACTTGCTAACAA
>JAOZMT010000407.1 GCA_029934175.1 Victivallales bacterium
AAAAAATGGTGCCATGCTACTAATAAAATTCTTGTAAATAAATGATAATTTTAAGCTTATGACTCAACTTGATTTTACTTATTTTTTAGCATTTAATATTTTTCCCCAACTCAATAAAATATTTTTTATATTTTATTAGTATAAATCTTGTCATTTGCGACTTATGCATTTCTGGGAGCGCTGAGCTTTGCTCGGCATAAAGTAAAGATACTGAGAAATGTAGCAAATTGGCGACTGCCAGACAAAAGATCTTTATTATTAAAAAATGCACAAATCGCAAATAAAATTTCTGATAATAGTGCAAATCTTTATACTTCCAAAATTGACATAAATAAACTATACTTTCCAATATTTTAATATTAAATCGAGCAGGAGTTCAGCGTTCCCAGGTTAAAAATTCTGCGTGACGGAAGATATTTTTTTACTCGCAAAATGCTATTAACAAAAATTTCATAAAAATATTATCCTTTTTTATTTATAACTTAAATTAGCTTCAACATTCCCTTTTTCAAGATCTAGTGAAAAATGTTTTTATTATACTTTCTCATTATAAACCTCTGACATCTAGGAATGGGATTTTAAATTAGATTTGGTTTATTTTATTTTTTAATCCTGCAAATCTTTGCTAATAAAACAGATGCAATTTTATTTATCTGTTGATTTTTACCAAAAAGTCAAGTCTATTATTAAACAGTTTGTTAAGTAAAGCACTTGACTTTTCAAACTTGAAATCAACACAACTAACAATGCTCATTAAACCTTACCTTATCGCTCGCTTAAAGCAGGCTCAGAGGTGAGTTTTTGCATTTTCCCAACTTGACATTACGCGAAATGCAGTTTTGATTTAAACCCCCTTAAAACGCCAAATAGAAAATAAAAAAGTCAAGTAAAAGGCATCCCTCATTCCTAGAGGTCAGAACCTTGCATTATACCATATTTTTCAAAAATAGTTTTTTTTTAGAAATCTGTGCCACTTTTTTCATAATCATAAAATTGAAGTGCATTAAATACTAAGGCGTGCTGAATTTCTCCTGAACGCATATTTTCTCGTATTTCTTTATAGGACAATAAATTTGTTTGAATATCTTCCCCATCATCAAGGTTTGGCTCTGATATTTTTTCTACTTCTTCTACTAATACAAAATAACAAATATTGTCTTGTAATGCTGGATTTGGACAAACTTGACCTATTAATTTAGTTTTTTCTGAAAAATATCCTGTTTCCTCCTGTAACTCTCGAACTGCGGCTATTTCAGGAGTATCATCACTATTATCAATACATCCACCAGGGAATTCTGTTGAAGTCTTATCATTTCCTACTCTATACTGCCTTATCGTAACAAATTGTTTATCTTTTGTTATTGCAATGGCTAAAACCCAATTTACAAATTTAAATTTATAAAAGTCTCCAATCATTTTACTTCTATTAACTAAATATGTAATTGATGATATTTCAAAAAAGTTCGTTGAAAAAACTTGTTTAGAATCTAACATTTTCCACTTTTCATTTTTTTTACAAAATAAATTTGTGACAGGATACTTTCCCCATTTTATTTCAATATTTTTATTAGCTTCTTGCAAATATTTCACAGAAAAGACATCTCCTGAAATTATATTTGCTCCAAATTTTCTTTTATATTCTAACTCCATTCCTAAGTCCCACCATTCAAAACCTAGTAATTTCAAAATATTTGCTGTTGCATACATTTGAATTTTTCCAGAATTATTTTCTTTATGAAAACCTGATAAGCTTGTATAATTCCCACCTATTGCATAACCTATTTCACCAGCAATTAATTCATCGCTAGTATTCCATAATTCAAAGGAATGTAATCGCATTTTTGTCATAGGATTGTTATGGATTTCTAAAAACAATTTCTGCAAACTAGGAACTATCCATTCATCATCTTTATATTTTTCTACTATTTTATTTAAACACTCTTCAAAAGCTAAGTCAACAGATATTTTATATTTTTTTGATTGTTTTAAAAGTTTTTTAGAGATATGCATATCTCGCAATTCCATAACACATCGCTCTCTATGATGTTTTATCAATAACCAATCTTGATTATCTATCGTTATTCCCATTGGCATATAACCTAACGAAACAAATTTATAAACAAAGTCTTGCGTGAAGTTATTTGCGATACAATACTCACCCGTGATGAGGTTAAATATTTTATCTAAGTCCTGAATATCGCCATCTTCAATAAATGGTACAGTATCATTATTTTCCATATATTTAAAGAACTTTTATAAGTTTAATATCAAAAACTAGCGTTGCAAAAGGACCAATTTTATCCCCTGCCCCACGCTTACCCCAAGCAAGTTCAGGTGGAACAAAAAACTTATATTTACTTCCTTCATTCATTAAGCAAATGCCTTCTTTTAGTCCTTCTATTGCTTCATTCATAGAAAACTCTTCTGTTTCATCATTTTTATAAGTATCTGCAATTAATGAACCATCAATAAGCGATATTCTTTGATGAATTTCAATAGTGCTATTTAAATCAGGAATTGCTCCACTGCCCTCTACCTTAGCAATGTATTGTAATCCTGTTTTTGTTTCAACTACACCTTTTTTAGTTTTATTTTTCTTGAAAAACTCTATGGAATTTTTCTTATTTTGCCCTTTTGAGCCTTTACCTTTTTGCTTTGTATTATTTCTTGCCATTTTACTATTCCCCCTTAGTTTTTTTTATTTAATATACTGTAAACAATAGAAAAATCAACTTTTTTTGAAAAAAAACAATGAAAAGCATCAAAACATATTTGTAATTTTATGAATACTAATATATATTATAATAAATATTTTAATAAATTTTTAAACTACGGGAAACTATGATTATAGCAAATCCAATTTATGATACAATTTTTAAACATCTTATGGATGATTTATCTATCGCAAAAGGCTTTCTTTCAA
>JAOZMT010000408.1 GCA_029934175.1 Victivallales bacterium
GTAGATTAAATTCTTATGCTTGTTCGCTCCACGAACGACGCACAGCAGGCAGGATTCCTGCTGGACTTTGCAGACAAGATGCCTGCGTTACTTTGTTTGCTTTACTCTGAAAATCCTTAGTTGTGGTATTCTCAAAGCATTGTCCACAAAAATTCTAATGATTATTGGACTAAATGAATCTCGAAATGTTAGTTTATCTAATTTTCTTTATATCGGTTGTGAACTATATTGAAATTTTATTGTCAATAATATGAGTATTATTAACAACACAGGAACAAAATTTATGAAGAATGTTTTATGTTTATTTTTTATCCTATTTGCGATTTGTGCAAATGGGAAAGTTAGTTATAAGTTTAGTGCTAAAAAATTTATTATAGGAGAACGAGGGACTTTATCTATCATATCTGATAAGGAATCTGCACAAATCGCAGATTTGCCTAAAATAGATGGACTACGGTGGTTGCACGGTTCGCAACAAAGCTCTGAAACATCTATTATTAATGGTTCTTATTCTCATAAAACTACAAATACTTATTCTTTTGTTATATCAAATGAAAAAGTTATTATTCCTAAATTAAAAATAAAAGAAGGAAAACAAAAGTCATTTATAGGACCTTTTACATTAATAGCTGAAAAAAAATCATTGCGGATTAGTTCTAGTTCAGGAGATAGTGAATCTGCACAAATCGCAGATTTAGTCTTTTTGAAGTCCACTATGAATTCTAATAGAACTGAGTATTTTATTGGAGAATCTATACCATTAAAATTTGAACTTTTTATTTTGAAGGGCTTACAAATAGGAGAATTAAATTTTCCTAAATTAAATTTGGATAATCAAGTTATTTTTAAGGATTATTCTCAAGTTAATTCTAAGTCTTCAAAATATGACATTGTTAAACAATATGAAACTGTAACAAATGGAAGAAAATATTCTGTATTGATTTTTAATACAGAAATACGCGCATTAATCGCAAAAAAGTTTATAGCACAGCCAGAAGTTGAATGTCCAGTATTAATCCCTCAAAAAAGTAGAAGTCGCAGACAGTCTTTTTTTGATAGTGGCTTTTTTAATCGTCAAAGTTATCAAACAATAGAGCATATAGCAAAAGGAAATGAGTTATCATTTTCAGTTAGTGATTTACCTAAATTAAAAACAAAGTCAAATTATCTTGGATTGATAGGTGTGTGGAGTGTAACCTACGAACTTTCAAAAGGAGAATATAAGATAGGCGAACCCATAACTTTAAAAGTAAATATAAAAGGAACAGGAGAATTAGGAGATTTAAAAGCTCCTAAACTTTCTTTGAGAAATTTTGAAGTGTATGAGCCTGAAATAGAAAAAAATGATGAGTCAAAAATAAAAATAGCAACTATAAAATATGTTATTATTCCTAGAAAAAGTGGAATTCAAACAATTGAGTGCTCTTTAGCCTCGTTTTCTCTAAAAAGAAATGAATATAAAATAAGCCCATTTACTAAAGATATAAAAATTAACTCGAATGATGCTATTGATTCTTCAAATTATAGCTCTGATAATTATACGAAAGAAAAGAAAATAAATAAACCGATTAGCAAACATAAAGACTTACTTTATTTAAAGAAAACTTCTAGTGGTATTGTAGTTATTCCTCTTTGGCATAATAAAGTTTGGCATATTATTATCGCTTTTGTTATTTTATTTATTCTTCTAATATTTAAATTATTAAAAAATAAAAACTTTTCAGAAAGTGAACAACGCAAATTATTGGCTTTGAAAAATAAAAAGAATATTATAAAAATGTTAAAAAATATTAAAGATGATGATATGTTGCGAGTTATGCAAGAAACAGTAGTTCCTTTTTTAGTAGATGTGAACGAATTACCAGCAGGTAGCACAGCAAATGATTTTGTAGAAAATAAAAAAAATATAGAAGTATGCGAATTATTGAAAGAATTTGAAAATTTACATTTTATGCAAGGTCAAGGAAATCTTGATGGGTTTAAGGATAAAGTTTTAAATATTATTAAAAAAATGTCTTTTATTGTTATTATATTGCTAAGTGTGCAAAGTGCGAGTTATGCAGAAAAATCATCTAACTTATGGGAGAAAGGTTTATCTTTTTATGATAAAGGGGATTTCAAAAATGCTTTAAGTATTTTTAAAGAGTTAGAAGGAAGTAAAGGTATTGATGCGAATTTAAAATATAATATAGGAAACTGTTATTATCAGCTAAACAAGCCTTCGTTAGCATTGGCATATTTTGAGACAGCAAGACGAGTTGCACCACGCGATTCAGATATTTTAGAAAATATTAATTTCATAAGACGCGACTTAGAGTTAGATGAGGTAGGTAAAACTGCCTCTCCAATTGATTTTATAAAAACGACAAGAGATTTACTTAGACCAGACGAGTGGTTATTTCTTTCCATAACAGCTTTTATTGCGATTTGTGCAATTTTAATATTTAGAAAAAAAATATTAAATTTATGGAAAATTTATCTATTTATTTTTATAACTATTATCTTTATTGCGATTTATGCAATAGTTACACAACTGCAGACTACATATAACAAATCAAGTGCAATTGCGACTGAAGCTCTATCGGTTCATTCTCTTCCAATGGCAGAATCTTTGATAGATGATATTGAAATACAAGATGGAGATTCTTTTTTTATCAAAGAAAGAAAAAATACTTGGATTTTAGTGAAAAATAAAAACATAGAAGGTTGGATTTACAATAAAAATTTTATCGAAATTTGGAATAATTAATCACTCGATTCATACTGGGAACGCTGAGCTTTGCTCGGCTTCTTGTTTAGATACTGGGAAGAGCAGCAGCTTTTTGTTTGTTTGTCGTAAATTTGATACATTTCTCAGTATCTTTTCGTTATGCCGAGCCAAGCTCAGCGTTC
>JAOZMT010000409.1 GCA_029934175.1 Victivallales bacterium
AGATAGTAAAAGGATTAGAAGAAGGAGATATAATATCACTTGATATTCCATAATGAAGAAGGTGGTGAAAGAACTGGCGATTTATACTGACTAACAGAATTATTATTGTGAGAATTAAAACCACAGATAAAAAATGAAAAATCTGTGTTTATTTGAGTTTATCTGTTGTTCTGTTAATTATTTACAATTTTAATTATAAATAAAATTAATTCTGGAAATCCTGTTATCCTGTCGAAAATATATTTTAAAGAGGATACAAATTAAACTTAAAAATAGATAATGAGAAAGCAGAATAAGTTAGTCAAAATCTTTAAAATAAAGGTTGAAATTTGCTATTTGAGCAAAAGAAAAAATAAAAATATTTAATATTTTTTTGATTTTATTTGTAAATTCACTAAAGTATGATAGATTATAAGGACTTTGAAACAAAGTGTCCCCATCGTCTAGAGGCCTAGGACACCGGGTTTTCATCCCGGCAACAGGGGTTCAAATCCCCTTGGGGATGCCATTTCGTGCATCCAACAAGCGACTTAATGCAAATTAAGTCGCTTTTTTTATACCTATTTTAAAGGGGGAATATATGATTCTTGATACTTTACAAAATTCTGATAATTATTTAAATATACACAAACGATTCAAACAAGCCTTTTCCTTTTTACATAATGATAAACTTGTAACTTTGCCTGAGGGAACTTATGATATAGATGGGAAAAATATTTTCGCTATCGTATCAAAATGCACAGGTCGCAAAAAAGAAAAGGCTTTCTTAGAGTTACATAAACAATATATTGATATTCAATACCTGGTTACAGGCTATGAAGAAATCGGTTGGGCTGCAATTGAAAATTGCAAAACGATTAAAACCCCTTATTCTTATGAAAAAGATTTGATGTTTTTTGATGATGAATATGAAAATCAGGTAAAACTTAGACCTAACTCCTTCGGAATTTTTTTTCCTAATGATGGCCATGCTCCATTGATAAGTTCTGAGAAAATTCATAAAGTTATTTTGAAAATAAGGGTGTAATATGGCAAGTTGCACAAGTCGCAAAAAGAAAGAAAAGTCTAAACTTTGGCTTGAAGATTCAAATATGCTTACCTATGAAAATTCACTATGGAGCGAAGGATTTGCACATATCGCAGGAATTGATGAGGTTGGTCGTGGTCCACTTGCAGGTCCTGTTGTGGCTGCTGGTGTTATATTTCCCAAAAATTATGATAAAATTCCTGCTGTAGATGATTCTAAAAAATTATCACAATCTAGACGCAATGAGTTATATCAAATAATAATATCTGATGAAAATATTGAATATGCGATATATGAAGTTTCAGTTGAGCAAATAGATACATTAAATATATTGCGAGCATCACAGATGGCAATGAAAAAGGTTATCGAGCAGTTGAATAAAGCTGATATTGCATTGATTGATGGTTTACCTGTTCCTCATTTCCCTTTAAAAAATCAATCAATAATTAAAGGAGATTCTAAATCTGCAAGTATCGCAGCAGCAAGTATTGTTGCAAAAGTTTATAGAGATGAACTTATGATGAAATACGACAAGCAATACCCAGGGTATAATTTTGTGAATAATATGGGGTATGGGACAAAAGATCATTTAGAAGCTTTAGATAATATAGGTATTACGCCTATCCACAGAAAAACATTTGCTCCTGTAAAAAAAATACTGTTTCCACCTCCTAACCAATTAAGTTTTGAATTTTAAATTATGAAAATTTTTTTTCCTGAAAATATTAAGCATATAGCTATAGTTGCACCATCGAGCTTTGCCCCTGAAAGTCAATTGACACAACTTTTAGAAATTTTGGATAAACAAAAAATTAAAGTATCTATTATGAAGAATGTTTTTAAGCATAACGCAGAAACATATTTTTCATCCGATGTGCAGTCAAGAGTAGATGATATTCATTCTGCATGGCGAGACAGGTCGGTGGATTTAATTTGGTGTTTAAGAGGTGGATATGGCGGGGCTGCTTTGTTAGACTATATTGATTGGGATTTATTAAGAACGCGTTCTATTCCTTTTTTAGGCTATAGCGATATTACTTCTTTACATTGTGCGATGTATAAAAAAGGAGTTGGAATTCCAATTACAGCTCCTGTTGCGATTTGTGCAAATGAATTTTTATCAGACCTTGCAATTGATTATATGCACAAAGCAATTTTAGGAGTAGATGAAATAGTTATTTCTCGTGATAATATCATAAATATACAACAAGGCGATTGTTCAGGATGTGCGATTTGTGCAAATATGACAGTTTTAGCATCTTTAATTGGCACAGAATATTTATCTGATTTTAAAGATAAAATATTAATTTTAGAAGATGTTGGAGAGGAAGTTGAGAAATTAGACAGATTGCTTTTACAATTTAAACAAGCAGGGATTTTATCAAGTTGCAAGGGTGTCTTTTTTGGAAATTTTAAAAATTGTGGAAATAAAGAAGATTTATTGAAGTTATTTGATAAATTTAAAGTAGAGATAAATGGACCAGTATTATCAAACTTCCCTTTTGGTCATCAAGTCCAATTTGTGCCAATAAAGTTAGGGCAATTTATAAAAATTCAAGATTAGTATATTTCATAACTTACACCTTTATACTTGAATGAATAATAAAAAAATGCAAAGATAAATCCGTTTGGGGAAAAGGATTATTGGATTAATGGATTTTGGATTATTGGTATCTTCTTTAAAAAAAGTTGTAAATGCTTTAATTATTTTGACAGGATAACAGGATTTTCAAGATTTACATGATTTTTCTTTATTAAATAAAAAAATCAGATCTATACTGCAAACGGCTGAAAAATAAACTTCCTGAAAGCGCAAACAACAGCTCTTT
>JAOZMT010000410.1 GCA_029934175.1 Victivallales bacterium
GAACATGTAAACTCAAAAAGTGAACATGTAAACTCAAAAAGCGAACATGTAAATTCCAATATTATAAGGAATAAAATTATTAAAATATTAATTGAAAATAATGAATATACTTACAAAAATATATTATTAAAGCTTGATATTTCAAAATCTTCTCTAAGAAGACATTTTGGATTTTTAAAAAAGAATGGATATATAAAACGACATGGGTCTGATAAAAAAGGACATTGGGAAGTTTTAAAAAATAAAATAAATTAAAAATATAAGGAAAAAATATGAGTGAAGAAAAAAAAATAATGTTACCAGATTTAAGTGAATTAATAGTTAGTTCATCTCCACATTTGCATAATTCGCAAACCATATCTAAGATAATGTATATTGTAATCCTTTCATTATTGCCATCCTGTGCTGTTGGAATATACTATTTTGGTATTGATGCGGCTTTGGTTTTAGTTTATTGCGTTTCTTTTTGTATCTTTTTAGAATATCTTGCAAGTTCCATTTTAGGACAACAAATTAGAATTAAGGACGGAAGTGCTGCACTCACGGGCTTGCTTTTAGGTATGAATCTATCATCTACTGTTCCTTGGTGGATTTGTTTAATAGGTTCAATTTTTGCTATTATCTTAGCAAAATCTATATTTGGAGGTTTAGGGTATAATCCATTCAATCCTGCATTAGTCGCAAGGGTTGCTTTGCTTATAGGTTTTCCTTCTTTAATGACAGAATGGATTGCTCCTGATGCTAAAACTATAGAAAATACAGAAAACACAGTTACTGGAGCGACTACGGGCGCTACTGAAATGATAGACTCGGCAGAAATAATAAATTCTGTAGAAACTGTATCAGATATGGTAACTTCTGCAACTCCTCTAACTTATACTCCTGAAATGGTTGCAAAGTATGATGGAAGTTTATATATGGATTTATTTTTAGGAAATACAGGAGGGTGTATAGGAGAGACATCTGCAATAGCATTATTATTAGGTGGAATTCTTTTAATTGCGTTTAAATTAATAAAGTGGCAAATTCCACTTGCTTTTATAGGAACAGTTGCTATAATATCTGGCATTGCACACATCGCAAACCCTGATGAAGTTTTAACTCCTTTAGTTCATATTTTGGCTGGGGGGCTGTTTTTAGGAGCATTTTTTATGGCTACTGATATGGTAACAACACCTATGACAATAAAAGGTGCATGGATTTTTGGTATTGGTTGTGGTATTATAACATCATTAATTAGAATATGGGCTGGCTATCCTGAAGGTGTTAGTTTCTCCATTTTATTTATGAATGCTTTAGTTCCATTAATTGACAGATATACAGCGAAAAAGCCTTTTGGCTTCAAAAAAATAATAAAAGGAGATGCATAATGAGTGAGCAAAAAGTTAATATAACCCGTTTAGGAATTTCATTAGGAATAATATCTGCCATTGCGGCGGCTGCATTATCTGCTGTATATCTTGTTACTATTGAGCCTATCAAAAAAGTTGCGATTGATAAAACAAACTCAGCTTTTGCTCAAGTTATGCCTGGATTTGACAATAATCCTAGCGAAGAGTTTATTGCTATAAAATCAGCTGATGGTCGTGATGTGAAATTTTATATTATAAAACAAAAAAACAAACTCATAGGATTTGCAGGAGAAGGCACATCTCCAAAAGGATTTAATGGAAATGTAACTGCAATTGTAGGTATTTTGCCCCATGGAGAGATAAAAAAAGTTGTAATTACACAACATAAAGAAACAGCAGGGCTTGGCACTGTTATTACAGATAGAAAACGGCAAAAAACCATATTTGATGTAGTCAATAATAAAGTTTATGAAGGATTACCTCCAAATCAATACCTTGACCAATTTACAGGAATGAGTGCATATATAGATGAAAATTGGAAAGTGAAAAAAGATGGTGGAGATATTGATGCAAAAAGTGGAGCTACAATATCAACTAGAGCCGTTACAGATGCAGTTTATTTAATATCATCAACATACAATGAAAATATGGCAAAATTATTAAAGGAGGCGAAATAATGCTTAAACATTTTTTAAAAAGCTTGTGGGCAGATAACCCAGTTTTAGTTTTATTGCTAGGAATGTGCCCTACTTTGGCAGTCACAACAAATGCAACAAATGGAGTTGGAATGGGAGTTGCAACAACATTTGTGTTGATCGGAAGTAATACGGTTATTTCATTAATCAGAAATGTTATTCCTAAAAAAATAAGGATACCATGTTATATTGTAGTGATTGCAACATTTGTAACAATGATAGAAATGATAATGCAAGCATATTCTCCAGGTTTATATGATGCTCTTGGTATCTTTATACCGTTAATCGTTGTAAATTGTATTGTTTTAGGTAGAGCAGAAGCTTATGCATCAAAAAATAGTGTAGGAAAATCCATCGTAGATGCGTTAGGAATGGGAACAGGTTTTATTTTAGCTCTTTTTGCACTTGGTGGAACAAGAGAATTTTTAACAAACGGTTCTTTATTTGAAATAAAAATGATAACAGTTTGGTCAAGCGAATATTCATTTAGTTTAATGAGTCAAGCACCAGGAGCATTTATTGTCTTAGGATTTTTTCTTGCAGGAATGAATTATTTAGACATAAGAAAAGCACGCAAAAGTGGTGAAAAATACATAGCTCCTGAAGGTTTAGATTGCAAACACTGCAATCTTTGCGATATGGGCAAATAGTTGTATGAAAAAAAGATTAATCTTTTTCTTGTTTCTGTGACATTAGGTCTTTGGATAGGATATGGAATTCCCTCAAATATATGGTCAAATCAGAGCTCAAGTAGTTAAGGGGGAGGAGTAAAAAAACAATCGCAAAGACTTGCTC
>JAOZMT010000411.1 GCA_029934175.1 Victivallales bacterium
TTATGCCGGCGAGACGCGCGGCGCTCCGAGTAAATCGACAGCCCCTTCAAGCGGACAGTAATGTAAATAGCTTTAGCTATGTTTTGATAACAGACTATCCTTAAACGGTTAAGGTTGCTTTTAAGTCCGAGCCAGCGATAAATCGCTTTATGTTGCTATCCGCTTGAAAGCGGAACTCCGACGATTTTTTTGACTTTTCTAGCTCAAAGTGTAAAGACCTTATTGAAACTAGCCTAATTTATTTGAAAAAAAACAATAAGATGATATAGTTTATTATTGAATTAATTTTCTCTCAATTTTTCTTGGGGAAGTTAAAGATATGATTGAAAATCTATTTCAGTATTTTTTGAAAATTATCCACCTTAAGGATCGTTGAAAACTGTTTGATAAAAGGGCTCACTTTAGTTTTTGAGTTTTTATAATGTTCTACTTCAAATGAATTACAAAACATTTTAAAACCTAAATCGTGTATTTTAGATTCATCTTCCTCAAAATATTGTGCTGGCAATGGAACAAATACATCTTTTGGAATATTATCTTTTACATAAACGAACATCATATTTTCATTTTCATAAAAAAATCCTAATACTGCTCCAAATAAAATAATGACACATCCTAAATGAACTAATAAAAAAGTTATATATTTAAATGTTTTAGCTTTCCAACGCCAACAAGAATAAATCAATAAAACACTTAATGTCAATAATAAAAACAAAAAAACAGGAGAGTGAAATACAATAGTAGAATCACTACTCCCTTTCAGCAAAGGCAAACCACCTGCTATTAAAAAACTTATAATTAATAGCATATTTGCCAAAGCAAATTTCATAATATATAAGCCTTTAAAATATTACAAATTTGGTTGAAAATCTTTGATTTCTCTATTTTCTTCAAATATATTTGCAACTTTAAACATATTTTTCTCATCAAGTTCTGGTGATATAAATTGAACACTTACAGGTAAGCCTGACGCTTCATCTATATCTGCAGGAACACTAATTCCACAGTTTCCAGCTAAATTTAATGCTATTGTAAAAATATCTGCCATATACATTTGCAATGGATCTTTTTTTGCTCCAAACTTAAATGCTGGTGTTGGTGTTGTTGGTGTTAGAATTATATCACACTTTTTAAAGGCTTCATCAAAATCTTTCCTTATTAAAGTCCTTGCCTTTTGTGCTTTAATATAATAAGCATCATAATAGCCACTGCTAAGAACATAAGTTCCAAGCAATATTCGTCTTTGAACTTCTTCGCCAAATCCTTTTCCACGACTTTTGAAATATGTTTCTAATAAATCTTTAGCTTCCATATCACGAGCGCCATAACGAATCCCATCAAACCTAGCAAGATTTGCACTCGCTTCCGCTGTCGCTATAACATAATAAACAGAAACTGCATATTTTGTATGTGGCAATGATATATCAATAAATTCAGCTCCTTTTGATTTTAAAACTTCTTTTGATTTATTAAATGCAGTTAATACACTTTCTGAAATACCTTCACAATCAATATACTCTTTTGGAATACCTATTTTCAATCCTTTTAAATCACATCCTGCTGATTCTAAAATAGCATCAGCAAATCCACCACATTCATCATTTAACGATGTTGAATCTTTTGGGTCGTTACCACCAATCAAATCAAGAATAATAGCAGCATCTAAAACATCATTTGAAATAGGACCAATTTGGTCTAAAGAAGAAGCAAATGCAATAAGTCCATATCTTGAAACTCTTCCATAAGTTGGTTTTAATCCGACAACACCACAAAATGCAGCAGGTTGTCTTATTGAACCTCCTGTATCTGAACCTAAAGAAACAGGCACTTCACTTGCTGCGACTGATGCAGCAGAGCCTCCACTTGAACCGCCAGGAACACTGTCTAAATCCCAAGGATTTGCTGTTTTTTGAAATGCACTATTTTCACAAGAAGACCCCATTGCAAATTCATCCATATTTAGACGACCTAAAGGGATTAATCCATTATTTTTCAATCTTTCAACAACAGTAGCATCATAAGGAGCTTCTACAGGTTCTAAGATTTTTGATGCACACGAACAAGTTTCGCCTGTAACAGTTATATTATCTTTCATTGCAATAGGAACGCCATCATACGGGCTAAGAGCTTTGCCATTTTTTCTTCGTTCATCTGCACACTTCGCAGCTTTTAGAATAATTTCTTTATCAAATTTCAAGAAAGCTTTTACTTTTGAATCAACTGCTTCTATTCTATCAATATAATTTGTGCATATTTCAACAGATGTTATTTCGTTATTTTCTAGCATATCTGATAATTTATGCATTGTGATATTTGAATAATTCATAATTACGCACCTCCTTCGCTAGGTAAAACTTGTGGAACACGAAGCAACTCATCATCTACTGTTGCAGGTGCATTTTTCAACATAACCTCTCTATCAAAAGATTCTTTACAAATATCTTCTCTCCAGATATTTGTAAGAGGCGAACCATGAGCAGTAGGTTCAATGCCCTCAATATCAAGTTCTTGTAATTGTTCTACATATTCTACAATAGCTTCCATATCGCCTTGTAACTTCTCAATCATATCATCACTCAGCTCTAATCTAGCTAAATTTGCGATATGTGCAACATCTATTTTTTCATTCTTAGACATAAATATATTTCTCCTTATTATTAAATTTTATAAATATTTGTTATAAAAAAGTATCATAAACTTAAAAAAAATCAAATTTTATAACTTTTTTTTGCTTATTAATTCTAATTATTGTGAAATAAGACATTTCACTTTGTTTTTGCAATACTACATTCCCCAGATTTTTATTTCATATCCATTTTCATCGTTTAGTTCAGTCCAAA
>JAOZMT010000039.1 GCA_029934175.1 Victivallales bacterium
GCTAAAGCTATTTACTTTACTTCCGCTTGAAAGCGGGACTCTGACTGCTTTAATTTCTAGTCCAAAGTGTAAAGTAGTTTTATGCATAATATGAAACTAGCCATTAATAAAAGGCAGAATTATTAAAAATAAAAAATAATTATTCTGCTTTTAATTATTCTGCTTAATTCTTCTCAATAAAATTTTTTATTTTGGTCAGCGTTAAGAATAAACCATATTTATAATTAACCGCCACCAACAAATGACATTATTTCGATATTATCATTTTCTTTTATTATAGTAGAAATATATGTCTCTTTATCTACAAAGTTATCATTGATAGTTAAGACACTTGTTTCTTTAGATATATTTTGAAGTAATAATAGTTTATCAACTGATATATTATTATCAACATCTATAGATTTTGAATTTATTGTTATTTGCATTTAAAAGCTCCATGGAATAAATAAAATATGTCCTTTTATTCCTTCTTTATTGTGTTCATAATTTAATACTCGCCATAAAAAAGATAACTGCGTTTTGTCTGCACTTGTATCGGATTTTATAAATGGGAATATATCACGAGTTATTTTATCGTCAATTTGAACTTTTTTATAAAAATATCGTAAAACACTTGTTTTAATAATATTTTTCTCTGCTTGACTTTGCATTATTCCAAATAAAAATTCCCATTTAGTAATATTTTCAGAATATTCATAATCAAAAAATATAGGAATGTTAAATTTACAAACTTTGTTTTCCTTTGACGACTTCTTTGCTAATTCTAAAAGAGCCTTCATAACTGTTTCATCTTTGCGATCTATGCAAGAAATATTATGTTCTTTTAATATTTTAATTGTTGCATCTTTGTATTTTTCTTTTTGGGAATTAAATATTCTTTTCCTTTTTTTATTTAACTTATCTGAAAAATGTTCATATTTTGCAATTTTATGCGAAGTATAAAAATAACGATCTCCACAAAATTCTTTTCGCATTTTTTTATCTACACACATAATAAATGCATTTATATAATTTGTGTTTTCTGCAGTTATTAAATTTGTATCCCATATATTAAAAAGTTCTTTTTTATAAGTGTAAAATGGAAAAATAGAATTTTTTATTACTGCAAGTGTATTTTGATAATCATTATCTGCTGATTCTGGAATTCTTCGTTTACCAAATGAACTATCTTCTGAAAAGAATGGAAATATCATACGATTGATTGAAGTATCATTATCTTTATAATCATTATGCGTATAATACCCGTAAGGTCCTAAAATATTAAAATGATGATCTTCAGATATTTTTTCTTTTTCCTTATTGTAACGAGATTTATCAGACATTGAAAAGAACACAGGAGTCAAAAAAGAATATTTTTCTTTTTTTCTTAAAGGCGTATTAAAAGTTTCATGATTAAAAATTAAACCTCCAAAGACAGATTGAGACTTTTTCTTAGTTTTATCTTCTTGAGAATATAAAAAGGTTGGTTTTAAATCATAAACATCATCTTCTGTTTTATGGCTTTGTGAATAGTTAAATAAAGGCCAGAAACGAGATGAAGTAAAATCGTTATTTTTTTCATAATGGACTAATCCCAATAAACTATACAATTGTTTTGCTTTATCTGTTGATTCATAACTTATCAAATTCGCATAGTATAGCGGATTTTCTTTTTTCTGAATTTCAGAATAAGAAAAGATAGGAAATAGATGCCAAGCAAGTTTATCATTTTTAACTTCTTTTTCGAAAAGAGGCCATGGACAAGTAATATAATTTTCTTGTTCATCAAAACTATAATGAAATATAGGACCTAAAACATTCGAAAAGCCTTGATTTTTATTATTATTCCATTTACTAAATAAAGGAGTTAATAAAATTGAAGATTTTTCGTCTTTGTCATAATAAAATGTTGGTATTTGTAAAGCTTTAGTGTTATTATCATTCTGATAATAACTAAATAGAAGAGGAGGAATCATTATTCCAGTCCCATTATCATTTTCATTACTTCTATGCCCAAATAAAGGAGTTAATAAAGTTGAAGAACTTTCGTCATTGTCATAATAAAATGTTGGGATTTGTAAAATATTAGTTTCTTTGTCATCTTGATAATAGTTAAATAAAAGTGGTGGGATAATTATCTCATTCTTATCGTTTGTTTTACTACTTATTTGCCCAAATAAGGGAGTTAGAAAAGTTGAAGAGTTGTCATCTTTACTATAATAGAATGTTGGTATTTGAGCATAAGTTTTTTCATTTTTATCTTTAGATTGTCCATATAACAATGGATAAATTATAAGTTCTTTTAATTCATCTTTGTCATTTGTTATATGAAATAAAGGCGTTGTAAATTCAGATTTATCATCAATTTTGCTAGATAAATATAGCGGAAGCATATAATTATCATAATCTCCATTATCTTTATAGTGTAATTTTCCTAAAAGACCTAATAAAAACAAATACTTATCTCTTTTATTGTAGTATAACGGAAAAATCCAAGCTTTATTCTTTTCTTTATGGGCTAATGGAAATACTCCATAATCATCATCTACTTTGTAAAATAGAGTAAAATGATATTTTCCATCTCCAAAATATCCTGCAAGTGGAAATAATCCACATTCATAATTGTCTAAAACATCATAATCCCACCAAATGGGACCAATGTAGTTTAAGGTATCGCTAACAGCAGCTATTGGAAAAATCCAAAAAACTTCATCATTCCAAATGGTATTTAATACCCAGCCATCGCCATCTTTAGGATTCCAACCTGATAAAGGGAACAGTATTGAATAATCATCTTTATCTTTATTGAAGACAGGTCGTATTGCAAAACCATCTTTATCAAAGTCAGCTATAGGCCATAAAATAGATAATGATTTATTATTTTTGTATAATAAAGGCCAAGTATTTATCCTTTCAGAATCAAGAGTTGTAGTCTTTTCTGATAAAGGAGAAATACGCACCATTCTTCTACTAGATGCACATCCTGATAAGAATAAACTTATCAGTAATATATAAAAAAATCTATATTCCAATATTATCTACAGGTTGCACCCAAACAATATGGTCTTTGTTTATTATACGAATAGTCTCGTTTTTATCTTTTAAAATTATAAAAGGAGTTTCATCTTGTGTGAACACATCAGACAATCTTTCCTCTAATTTAATGTTAATTAGCCCTTTAAATAGTTCCCCTGCTGTAGTTTTAATAGCAACCTTGTTTTCATTTACTGCATACATAATGCCTCCTTTTGTTTTTTATTATTCATATAAATTAAAATATTATTTTTTAATATATACCCTTTTTTGTTTTATGCAAATAAAATTCCGTTAAATAAAATGAAATCATCACTTAACTAAGTATCTTGCATTCACAGAAAGCGTTTTATTTTTTAAACTTTTTAAGTTCAGATAAAGAAAAGCCTGTTGTTTCAGCAATAAAATTAATATCTAATCCTGCGACTAATAATTTTTTAGCTGTAGTTATCATTTTTTCTTTTTCTTTTTCAGCTTTTATTTTTTCTTTTTTAGCTTTTATTTTTTCTTTTTCAGCTTTTATTTCAGCTTTTTTAATTTTTTGTTCTGAAGCTTTTATTCCTTGTTCAATTCCTTCTTCTTTTGCATATTTCAAATCTAATTCTTTAGATTTTGTTACACCTCTTTCATAAGTTTTATTAGCAACAAATCTTTCATATTCTTTCCGTGCTTCTTTACTTAATTTCATTGTATTTAACTTCTTTTTTGCTTTTTGAATTCCTTTTGCTTTGAAAGAACCTTTTATTTCTTCATTTTTTAAGAAATAAACCCATTCATCAAGACTATCTTTAGCTACATTATTAAATTTATTAACTTTAATAATATAATTTTCTGGATGTAATTCGTGTGGATATTGTTTATTGAAACACTTTTTTTGTTGTGCTGATAATTCCAAAATATCAGAATTATGAAGTCCTTTAAATTGATTATTTTGTTTATAAATATAATCATCACCACGACCTAAATCAAAATAAACTATATTAATATGAATAACTTTTTTAATATCCCCATAGTCCATTCCTATATCTAATTGCTCACAAACAGCTTTTGATATATTATATAAAGTTCTGTGAAAATAATCATATTCACTTTGAAATTGTATCTCTATTATAATGTCTTCGCCTAAGTGATCTTTAACTCGTATGTCTACACGATTATATTTATCCATTGCATCATCTTGATTTGTTTCACTTTCGCCTATTGATTGAATTTTTATATCACGAAATAATAATTCACTTAAAAAGCCTTCTAATATATCAAAATTTGCTTTACTTCGCAATAATCTTTTCATTGCCCAATCTAACGATACTAATTTTCGTTCACTCATTTAGTAGCTCCTTTTTTTGTAATTATACTTTGAGACAATTTGATTCATTTATTCTCTAACTGTTATATTTTTCTGTTTCAAAAATTTTTTAGTCTCAGGCACTGTATATGTTCCAAAATGGAAAATGCTTGCAGCTAAGACTGCATCGGCTTTTCCTTTATCCAATACTTCGTATAAATGTTCTAAAGAACCAGCCCCACCAGATGCGATTACTGGTATTGATACAGCTTCAGATACAGCTTTAGTTAATTCACAATCATATCCATCTTTTGTTCCATCAGCATCCATACTTGTCAATAATATTTCTCCTGCCCCAAGTTCTGCACCTTTTTTTGCCCATTCTACAGCATCTAAATCAATAGGAGTTCTTCCTCCATGTGTATAAACTTGCCATTTGTTTTTTTGTCCTTCAACTCGCTTTGCATCAATCGCAAGAACAATACATTGCTTACCAAATTTATCAGCTCCAGCCTTTATTAATTCTGGATTATTAATTGCCGCAGTATTAACTCCTATTTTATCAGCTCCAGCTCTTAGCATAAGTCGCATATCTTCAACCGTTCTAATTCCACCGCCTACAGTTAGTGGAATAAATACTTGTTCAGCTGTTCTTTGAACCACATCTATCATTGTATCTCGATTATCACAACTAGCTGTAATATCTAGGAAAACCAATTCATCTGCCCCTTGTTTATTATATTCTATTGCAGCTTCAACTGGGTCTCCAGCATCAATGAGATCGACAAAATTAACTCCCTTAACAACTCTTCCATCAGTAACATCTAGACATGGTATTATTCTTTTAGCTAACATTATTTTTTTCCTTTTGTTTTGAATATTCGGCAAAAGCACTAGATAAAGAATATCCATTTTTATTAATCTCTAAATCTATAAACTTCACAAATTTAGAAAGTTTACACCTGAAATCTTCGTCAATAATATGTTCAACTTTACAAGCAATTTTTTCAGAATCTTCTTTTGAAAAACCTATAACAGAATGAAATAAATCATTCAAAACATTTTCTCGTTTATCCAGTTCTTTTGCGAGCAATTCTCCCTCAGATGTAAGCGTAACATTCAATCTTGCTTTATAATTTACAATATTCTTATTTGTTAATTTTTTAAGTTGCTCTGTCACAGATGGCATTTTTACATTAAGTTTTTCTGCAATAGTTTTTGTATGAGCATGTCCGTGTGTTTCAGTTAATTCATAAATAACTTCAATATATTTTTGCTGTGCTAACGATATATCATCTATATTTAGATTGTTCATTTACCTACCCGTTGATTTATTTTTTCATACAATGAATATGGAACAGTTAAATGCCCATGACCACAACCAATATGAATTAAAGGTTGATTATCCCCATGAAAATCACTTCCGCCTGTTTGTATGAAATCATTTTTTTCTGCTATATTTTTCATTGCTAAATGAACTTCTTCGCTATATGTAGTATAAAAAGTTTCCATACCATCTAAGCCTAAAGGTTTTAAATCTTTAATAGTTTTTTCTACAAAATCTATAGGACTATCTACTTTAAAAGCAGGGTGTGCCCAAATCGCAATTCCTCCAGCTTCGTGAATTGCACAAATCGCATCTTTTGGAGAAGGAATCTCTCTAGAATGATAGCCAGCTTGTCCTTTAAGAAGACAATGATCAAAAGCCTCTGCTATACTTTTGAAATATTTTTTTTCAATCAATGCTAATGCGAAATGCAATCTTCCTATAATATCACCTTTTGAATATTTTAAAACATTTTCAATTGTAATATCATACCCCAAGTCATTTAATAATTTTATCAAAATTTTATTGCGTTTTTTTCTTGCTTGTATGATTTTAGACAAAAATTTCTGAAGCTTTTTACAATTAATATTTACATATAATCCTAAAATATGAATTTCCCTTCCTTTATAATCGGCAGAAATTTCTACTCCAGAAATAGGAATTATTCCTTTTTTATTAGCACTTTTTTGAAATTCTACGACACCATCAATAGTATCATGATCTGTCAATGCGACAACTTTTAATTTTTTTTCAAAAGCTAAATCTATTAATTCTGATGGGGTATAAGTCCCATCAGAATAAGTTGAATGTATATGTAAATCAATACAATTCATTATTATTTTGTCAAAATATGTTTATATGATTTCCCCGCAGGCATCATAGGAAGAACATGCTCTTGATAACCAGTGTGAATATCAAGCACAAAAGGTCCGTCTGTTTCAAGCATTTCTTTTATTGCATCTTCAACATCTTCACTTCTATAAACTTCACGACCAGGAATACAATACCCTTTTGCAATCGTAACAAAATCAGGATAAGGTCTATCGGTTTTATCATTAATTAGAATAGTATTCCCTCTAGTTCTACCATAAAATCTATCTTCCCATTGTGCAACCATTCCTAAATGTTGATTATTTAAAATAATCATTTTAACTCCAAGACCTTCGTGATGTATTGTTCCAAGTTCTTGTATGTTCATTTGGAAACTACCATCACCATCAATATTAACAACAATTTTTTCAGGGCAAGCAACTTTTGCACCCATCGCAGTAGGAGTTCCAAATCCCATAGTTCCAAGTCCACCAGATGTTAAAAGTTGTCTAGGATATTTAAATGTATAAAATTGAGCAGCCCACATTTGATGCTGCCCAACTCCAGGCACAATTACTGCCTCGCCTTTTGTTAATTTATCTAATGTTTCCATTACGAATTGTGGTTTTATTACAGTCCCTTCACATTTTTTAGTTCCAGTTTTATCACAACTTGTGCATTCAATTTTAGTTGTTTCTTTTTCATAAGATAATGGAAACTCTTCTTTCCACTCAGCTATTTGTTTATGCCATTTTTCATATTTCTGAGAAATAGGTTCTTTATTCAATGCAAACAATACATCTTTTACATCAGCAAGAACTTGAATATGAGCTTTTTTATTTTTATTAAATTCTGATTTGTCAATATCCACATGAATAATTTTTGAATGTTCTGCAAATGAGGCAGTAGGTCCAGTTACACGGTCATCAAACCTTGCTCCTAAAGTAATAAGTAGATCACATTCATTTGCTGCATTATTACCATAAACAGTTCCATGCATACCAAGCCATTTTAATGATAACGAATTGTCCTCTGGAAATGCACCAACTCCCATAAGAGTTGTAACAACAGGAATATTATAACCTTCTGCAAACTTCAATAATTCCTCACTAGCATCAGCAGTGATAATCCCACCTCCAGCATAAATACATGGTGATGAAGATTCAGAAATTGCTAGTTTTACTTTATCAATATCTTTTTGATTTAATTTATGTTCAGGATGATATGCACGAACACTAACATCAACCTTTAATTCTATATCAACAATTTGTTGTTGGATATTTTTAGGAATATCAATAAGCACAGGTCCAGGTCTTCCACTATTTGCTAAATAAAAAGCCTCAGCAATAATTTCAGGCAAATCCTTAGCGTCTAAAACCAAATAATTATGTTTCACGCATGGTCGAGTCATTCCAACAATATCTATTTCTTGAAAAGCTGTTTTCCCTATTAAACTTGATGGGACTTGTCCTGTTATAAAAACAACAGGTATTGAATCCATATACGCATCTGCAATTCCTGTAATTAAATTTGTAGCTCCAGGTCCACTTGTTGCCATACACACTCCAGTCTTTCCAGTTATTCTAGAAAAACCAGCTGCAGCAAAAGCTCCACCTTGTTCATGGCGAGGTAAAATTGTTCTTATATTCGACTTAGTAAGAGATTGATGTAGCTCCATAGAAGCTCCACCTGGATAAACAAACATTGTTTCAACTCCAGCATTCTCTAAACACTTTATTACTATATCAGCACCTTTCATAATTTACTCCTTTTATAGTTTATAATATTCCTGTATCTATCATTGTTTGTTTTAAAATTTCCCTATTTTTATCTGACATTGGGCATAATGGCAAACGATATTCACTTTTAATAAGTCCTTTCATTGCCATTGCCTCTTTGATAGGAATAGGATTTGTTTCGATGAAAATATCTTTAAAAAATTGATAATATTTTTGATGTAATTCTTTAGCTTTCAATACATTTCCAGAAGCAAAAGCATCAACTAAACTAACAATTTCACTTGGAATTAAGTTCGAAGCAACGCTAATCACACCAGTTCCACCTACTGACATCATAGGAATTGTTAGTGAATCATCCCCAGAAATAACAGTAATATCACATTTGTTTAGCGTAGCAGAAACTCTTTCTACACTACCAGCAGCCTCTTTTACCGCTATAATGTTTTCATTTTGGCTTAATCTAGCAACTGTATCTATCGCAATTTCAACACCACTTCTCCCAGGCACATTGTAAAGAATTGTTGGTATTTTAGCTTCATCAGCAACAACAGAAAAATGTCTATATAATCCTTCTTGTGTAGGTTTATTGTAATAAGGTGTAACTTGCAAACTACAGTCAGCCCCAAGATCCTTAGCTTGAATAGTAAGTTCAACAGCTTCAGCAGTTGAATTAGCTCCCGTTCCTGCCATAATCAATACACGATTTTTAGCTGTATTTATGACTGTTTCTATAACTTTTAAATGCTCAGTTGTCGATAATGTAGGCGACTCTCCAGTCGTTCCCATTGGTAAAAGACCGGACACACCACCTTCAATTTGCATTTCAACAATTTCTTTCAATTCTCCATAATCTACACAACCTTTTGAGAAGGGGGTTATCAATGCAGTTATTACTCCTTTTATTTCCATTATTATACTCCTTTATTTTTTTTGATATATTTATAAATAATATCAGATAATTCATTTTTATCTATATTAATAACTTTTTTCTCTCTTTCAACACTTTCAACAGAATCAGATGCATGAGCTGTATTAACCATAATATCAGAACCAAAATCTCGTCGAACAGTTCCTCCAATAGCTTTTGTCGGATCTGTTGACCCTAATACTTCTCTAATTTTATCAATTGCTTTTTGACCTTCATAAATAAGAACCATGCATTTTACTTGTCCTCCTTCATTATTAGGCTCTTTATCTGCCCTTGATCCAGACATAAATTCTATAATTTGATAAAACTGATCATCAGCACAGTCCTTCCCAACACTTGTTATCAATGTTTCAAAACTACTATCACTTAATTCAACTTTCAATTCTTTTTCGATAGCAAGTTTTGCACGCTTCGCAAACATAGGGGATAATTTTTCTCTTAGAATTTCTTGCACAGGACCATAAAATTCCAATGCTGCATCACGAGTCATATTATAAATCTTACAACCAGTCATTCGCAACCCTGTTCGACTTAACATATCAATAATATTCCCAGGTTTTGAACTCGGATGACGCCAGTTATCAGGTTTTATGATTACTAAAGTTTGTTCTATATTATCTTGTGTTGATGGATTAACTACAATATTACTTTGCTTTGAGGCAAAATCTGCAATTAATTTTAATTTATCAAAAGCCAAATTTTGTATTGGAGGAGTCAAAACTGCAGGCTCAAAATACACGACCTCTTTAGTTTTATTGTCTAGAACTAAATCTGCATAGGTATCTCGAATTGTTTCTCCTTGAATATTCTCTTCTTTAGAATCTGACTCGGAAAAGAATTTTCCTGCTATATGAAATAACTTAGAACAAGCTGCCTCGCCTTCAAAAAGAAGAATCATAACTCTATGACCATAAGGTTCTGGAGCAAAAGTCCAAGATACATAATCTTTCAATAGTTTTGCTGCTTTTACATCTCGCTTTGCTACACTTTTTTCTAAAGACTCTGCATAAGCATCTGTAAATTCTTGTGTCGGAATAATCATCTGTGCTCCAACGAGTTTCAAATCTGTTCTAGATAATAAACGAGCAATGATTCCACCAGTTCGTGACTTCCTTAATGTATAAGGAGTAATTAATAAATAAGATAGTTCTATAGCCATATAGCAAACCTTTTTTTTGTATTGATAGAATTTGATTATTTCTTACAATATTGATTTATAAATAAAATTTAATCATAATACAATAATATACTTTTTCAAATTTTCAAATTTTTATATTTTTATTATTGATAAAAAAAGGTAATGCAGATATCTTGTCTGCAAAGTCCAGCAGACATCCTGCCTGCTATGCTATGAAAACAGTCTGAATGTGAATTTAAAGATTTAAAATTTTTCAATAATCAATATTCAACACGAAAAACACGAAATCCACGAAAAGAGGGATGAATATTTGCGATTTATGCAAT
>JAOZMT010000412.1 GCA_029934175.1 Victivallales bacterium
TAGCAATTGTTATCATCTTTCAAAAAGTATATTTTTCAACCGTTCACAGTATAATAAAAGAATTTTATAATAAACAAAAGCCGTCACAACTGTTTTTAAAGAGGATACTATTTTTCAACCGTTCACAGTATAAGTTTGCGATATATGCAGAAGCGTAGATTTATTTTAATTCACTTTCTAAATTATTTCTAAGTCCATTAGGTTTTATGAATGAAATTTTTATTCATAAAATCTTTTTGATTCAGAATATTCTAAAAAAAATACAAAAAAAATACAAAAAAATTTGATAATTTCTATTTTTATGATAAATTGCTAAACATTAGCAAAAGGATTAGCGAGGTTTATATGAAAAGGAAAAAAGTATCAATAAGAGATATTGCAAAAGAATTGAAATTAAGTCCAACTACAGTTTCATTTGTACTTAATGGTCGTGCATTAGAGCACCGCATCAACCAAGATACATGTGATCTAGTTTTGACAAAAGCAAAAAAATTAAATTATATAGCTCCGCAAAAAAAAATTAAAGAAAAAAATATATTATTACTTGGAATGGAAGCAAAAAATAATAACAAGTTTATGTATTTAGATGAAGTAGGAGATGAGATATTAAAAGAACTATCTTTAAAAGGTTGGAATTTTCATTATGGACAAGGTTTTGATATAGATATAAATGAATTAAGGAAATATAATTCAATATTTATCCGTGTGACTGGAGAAAATGAACAAAATGCTAGAAAATTTATTGAAAAAATTGAGGAAGAAGGAATTTATCCAGCAATTTTAGGAAGATTGTTTAGAGAGTTCAAATGTTTATCTGTGGATATTGATAATTATAGCGGAGGATGGATTGTAGCTAAGCACCTTTTTGAAAATGGGCATCGTAATATTGCAATAGTTAAAGGGGTTTCAGGAGAGCAACATACAGAAGAAAGATTAAGAGGATTTAAAGATTTTTTTAATAATGAAAATATAGAAATCAGAGATGATATGATTTGGGGAGATGGAGGATTTTGGATACCAGAAGCAAATCGTATTACAGTTGAAAATTTAAAAAGTGGATTAAAACCTACAGCGATATTTTATATGTGTGATGCAATGGCTTTAGGAGGATATTATGGGTTGAAAGAATTAGGGTTATCTATATCACAAGATATTTCTATTATTGGGTTTGACAATGATAAAATGATAAAAAATCTAGATATAAATATTACAACAATAAAGATATTATCTGATAATGTAGGAATGCGGTTTGCAAAAATTTTAGATGAAGCAGTAATAAATAATCAATTGGATCAAATGCAAATTTTATGTTCTGCACAATTAGTTGAAGGGAATTCAGTTGCTAAAATAATAAATTAAAATTATAATATAATAAAAGGAAGTAAAAATGAAAGAAACTTATAGAAAGTATTTTGGAGTAAAGACAGGTGGAATAGATTTATTAAAATCATTAAAAAATCTACCTTTAGGTAATTTAGAAAAATTCAGAACTAGTATTGAGAACCAACCTAAAACTGGAAGAATCTTTTTTATGGGCAATGGAGGTTCTTTTGATAATGCACGACTTTTAGCTCAATTATGTCGTAAAAATGATATTCAATCTAAAACTCCAGGGGATTCAGATGATTATATTAATGTGGCAATTGAAAAAGGTTATGCTGCGATCTATGCAAATGGATTAGATATCGATAAAGTTGGGGCAGGGGATATTTTAGTTGGAATTTCAGGTTCTGGTAACTCTGAAAATATTGTTGAAGCTTTAGAATTTGCGAAAGCCGCAGGAGCTGAAGTTTTTTGTATGGGCGGGCGTGATGGTGGAAAAATGCGTTTAGTTTGTGGAGATGATAATTCTATGATTGCAAAAAATGAATCAATGGAATGTATTGAAGATTTACATGTTTATATGATGTTAATTGTTTTAAGAGCAATTAAAGAAAATGCACAAATCGCAGATATGATTAATCTTTTTGCAGAAAAAACTGCACAGTTCGCAAATGAACCAAATATTGATGCTATTACAAAAATTGGAAAAGGTATTTTATCAACAATTAGAAATAATCGTTATCTTTTTGTTTTAGGGTTAGGAAATGGTGCAAATCATTTCCGTGCTGATATGGGGCGTGGTGCTTCAAATTTAATGCCTATTCGTGGTATTGCTGCTCCTGAATTTTTTACTCAAAATTCTGCACAAGCAACAGCAAATGATGATGGTTTAGATTTTATTTTAGCTGACGGGCTTGTGAAATATAATCCGAATGAAAAAGATTTTGCAGTTCTTTGTGAACTTGAAAATAATCCTGCGATTTATGCACATTGCAAAGAAATACTTGATGAATCAGGAACGCCTTATGTTACAGTTGGACCTAATAAAGAATTAGACTTATCAATGTTCCAAGAAGATGATATGCAATTTGCAATGGCTATGGTTGGTCATGCAAGTGGTGATATTATTAGACGAACGCTATTAGAAGAATTTGAAGTTCGTGAATTAAATGAAAAAGTTGAAATTCCTAAATTTCAAAAGAAACTTGGAGTTAAAGAAACTTTGAAAGTTGAAGCCGATTTTAAAGCAAAAGGTATTATTTCAGAAAATGAAGTTCTTACATTTTGTTACGGAAAAGTTTATGCTGTAGATAAATCAAATACAAAATTAGAACGAGTTTATTATTAAGAATTCATCAGTAGAAAAGTAGGTAAAGTAGAAATTTTAATTAATTTATTTTTTACTAATAAAAAATTTATTAATAATTGTAGTGTAGAAAAGAGAAATAAAAATCTACTTTCTCTATTCTTCTACTGGTTAATAAAATAAGGGTGTA
>JAOZMT010000413.1 GCA_029934175.1 Victivallales bacterium
ATCCATTTCAATGGAAATAGTCTCATAATAAAATCAGTGAGTCGTGTGCTTAGAGATTATAAAAGTTTTGCGACAAAGAACCTTCTTGGATATATTATTGTTTCCAAAATTGAACTCGCTGGAATGATGATTAAGGAGAAGCCTTAATGAAAGAAACTTATTCTAAATATAAAGATTCTGATATTGAATGGCTCGTAGAAATTCCAGAATATTTGGGTGTTTTAGAATTAAGAAATCTTATTTCAGAAGTTAAAACAGGAGGCTTAATGGCTATGTTAAAAAAACAGGATAAATTTATTATTCTCTTTTTGAGAAAATAAACTTTATAAAGAAAAAAGTATTGAAGTTAATGAAAGGAATATAATAGAATTGTTAATATTTGAAAATTTAAAAAAGGAGAAAAAATGAGTAAATATTCGTTAGGATTAGATTATGGTAGTGAGTCTGTAAGGGCTTTGTTGGTAGATATTGAAACAGGAGAAGAAAAAGGTGTGGCAGTTAAACCTTATCCGCATTGCGTGATTTATGATAAATTACCAAACACAGATATTGAACTTCCTGCGGACTTCGCATTACAACATGCACAAGATTATTTAGATTGTGGAATTTATGTTATTTCAGAAGCAATAAAAGAAGTATCAAGTGATGATATTATTGGAATTGCTGTTGACTTTACAGCTTGCACTGTTATTCCTGTAAAAAAAGATGGAACACCATTAATGTTTTTAGATGAATTTAAAGATAATCCTTATGCTTGGGTTAAATTATGGAAGCATCACGCTGCTCAACCAGAAGCTGATAAAGTAAATGAATTAGCTAATAAAAGAGATGAAAAATTTTTGAAATATTATAGTGGAATTGTATCAAGCGAATGGATGTTACCTAAATGTTGGGAAACTGCGAATCACGCAAAAGATGTTTATGATGCAACCGATTATTTTTTAGATGCAGGCGATTGGATTGTCCAACAATTAACAGGCGAATTTACTCGGAATGCATGTGCCGCAGGATATAAAGGTTTATGGAGTGAGGAATTAGGTTCGCCATCAAAAGATTTTTTAAAAGCTCTTGATCCAAAAATTGAAAACTTAAATGATAAATTAATAACAAATATTATTCCTGCTGGAAAAACTGCAGGTAAAATATCTGCGGAGTTCGCAAAACGGACAGGATTAAAGGAGGAAACTGTTGTATCTGCTGCAACAATTGATGCTCATAGTGGAGTGCCGGGAATGGGAGTTAGTAAACCTAATGTAATGTCTTTAATTATGGGAACATCAACTTGTCATTTAGTAATGTCTGATGATTTACATCTTTATGATGGTTATGCAGGGGTTGTAAAAGATGGAATTTTACCAGGATTTTACGGATATGAATCTGGACAAAGTGCAGTTGGAGATATTTTTGCATGGTTCGTTAAAACATTTATGCCTGACTCCAAAAGTCCATTTAAAGAAATAACTCCAAAAGCAGCTTTATTACCTCCAGGAGGAAATGGGTTAGTTGCTTTAGATTGGCATAACGGAAATAGAAGTGTTCTTATGAATGCTGATTTATCGGGTCTTATTTTAGGTTTAAATATTAATACAAAACCAGAAGAGATTTATCGTGCTTTAGTTGAATCAACTGCCTTTGGAACAAAAGTTATTATAGATTCTTATATTGATAATGGAGTTGAAATAAATGAAGTTGTTGCCTGTGGAGGTTTAACAGGAGAGGACTTTTTAATGCAAATTTATGCAGATATTCTTCAATTACCAATTAAGATTGCTGCAACAACTCAAGCAGTTGCTTTAGGTTCTGCGATATTCGCAGCCGTTGCCGCAGGAAAAGATAATGGTGGTTATGATGATATTGAAATAGCTGTCGAAAAAATGACAAAACCATTTATCAAAACATTCGAACCAAATCTGGATAATAAAAAAAGCTATGATAACTTATTTAAAGTTTATAAAAAAACACATGACTTTTTTGGAAAAGAAAACCCAGAGTTAATGAAATCGTTGAAGAATTTAAAATAGAAAAAAGATTTTGCAGAATAACATAATAATTTTACATTTGCGATTTATGCAGAATTTCGTTATTTTCAAACAGAAAAGGCTTTTTTTAAAAAATATAAATAAAATCGGTAAACTTTTTTGACAAAAAAACAAGAGTCCATGATTTTTAACAGGCCAGAGCTGTTCTCTGAAACTGACTTTTTTGCGAACATCGCAGATAAAATTTTTCTTGTATCCTCTTTAAAAACAGTTGTGACGGCTTTTGTTTATTATAAAATTCTTTTATTATTTATACTGATTAACAGAATTATTGTTGTGTGAATTAAAACCACAGATAAAAAAATAAAAATCTGAGTCTATCTGTGGTTCAATTAATTATTTACATCTTTAGTTTTTTTAATTATTAAGAGTGTAATTTAGAAAAATATAAATAAAATCAATCCTGGAAATCCTGTTATCCTGTCAAAAATATATTTAAAAAAGGTCAAGTTATTAAATTGTCAAAATTAAGAGGACAACTGTTTTTAAAGAGGATACTTTTTCTTCTCATAATATTTTCCTTTTTTTGTATTCTCTAAGCACACAACTCACTGATTTTATTATAAGACCATTTCTATTGAAATGGATTTTTGGATTAATGGATATTTACCCAACAATCCATTAATCCCATTATAAAAATATGGGGTCACTTAAAAATCCAGTTAAAACTTTTTGTAGGTATAACGGCTCGTGTGTTTAGATTCTGTAGAATGATTTTATATCTTTATTGATAACTGACAGCTAGTAGCTGATAACTGATAGCTTTTATCATTAAATT
>JAOZMT010000414.1 GCA_029934175.1 Victivallales bacterium
TATCGAATTAACATTATACAGAGACAAAATTTTAATAACTTAAAAAGGAGGTGTGATATGATTCATACAATAATAGCAGTTGGTTATAGTGCTTTAGCTACAACAACAGAACTTGGTGGGGCAGTTAGTGGACTTGCTGCGAATGGTGCAGAATTAACAGTGGATGGCTTACGATGGGTGGAAGGTCAATGTAACGAAGCAACTAAAACTCTTGATGGAAAAGCTGTTCATCATATCGTGAGTGATATTCTTCAAAACATTAAAAATGAGGGGTAAGTAATAATGAAAGTAAATACAACACGGCATAGTCTTTTGACTAAGGTTCGAAAGGGAGATGAGATTGCTTGGGATGAGTTTTATACAACTTATTTTCCTTTTATTGATGGTGTTTTGAGAAAAAGAATATCGGACAAAGGAGAAAGAGAAAATTTGTGTCAAGATATTTTTATTGTTTTATTCAAGAATGATACAATATCAAAATATAATTCTAAGAAAGGTAAGTTTAGAACATTTTTATACACTATAGTTTGGCGTAAAACAAATGACTGGCTTCGTAAAAAATATAAAAATAAAGAATGGTCTAATGATGAATTTGAAAAATATTTGACAGAAGAAGAAGGACTATTTGAAAAAACTTGGAAAGATGAATATAATCAACATATTTTAGATCAAGCCTTAAAAGAGGTTGCACAAAAAGTTGAACCAATTACTTTTCAATCTTTTGAACTGTATGCAATAGATAATAATTCTGCAGATGAAGTTGCTGGGTTTTTAAATATTTCAAAAAACCAAGTTTATGTAAACAAAAATCGTGTCGTTAATGAATTAAAAAAAATAGTCAAAACCCTTGAGGAGGTGTAATTATGCAACATTTAAACTTAAAAGACTTAGAGGAATTTATCAATATAAATAGTAAAAAAGAGAAAATACAAGAGCATTTAAATGAATGTATTGAGTGTTCTGCTAAACTTTTAGAACTAAAAGAAGATAATAATTTTATAAAATCTGTTGGTATTGCACGACAACACTTTAATGAATTATCTGAAAGCAAGGAAGTTCAAGATATAATGACAAAAATACAAGGTTGCATAAATGGAGTCGCTAATGGATAAACCTAAAATTGAAAATTATACTATCATTAAACGATGTGGTTTCGGTGCTTATGGTGAAGTGTGGCTCGCAAAAGATAAAACAGATATAGATTGCGCTATAAAATTTCTTGATATAGAAAAATTAACTGAATTAAATGCACTAGACCGTGAAAAAAGTGCTCTAAAAGTATATAGAAATAAAATTAAAAATCATAAAAATCTAATATATATTTCACATGTAGGAGAGACTGATAAATATTTGTATTATGTTATGAGCCTTGCAGATGATATTGGAGAAAATAACGAGTATAAACCAGATTCTTTAAAGCATCGTTTAGATACAAATGCGATATTGTCTTATGATGAAATCATTAAAATTTCAAATGAGGTTCTTGACGGTTTAGAAGTTTTGCATACAGAAGATTTAATACATCGAGATGTGAAGCCTGATAATATAATTTTTAAAGATGGAATTGCACAACTCGCAGATATTGGACTTGTTACAGATGATGGTTCTAAAGTTAGTATGATTGGAACTGCTGGTTACTTGCCTATAAATAAAAAAATGGATAAATTATCTGACTTATACGCTTTAGGGAAAGTTATTTATACTTCATTTACAGGAAAGCTTGCAACGAGTTATCCTGATATATCGGATATGAAACTTACAGCTGAAAACAAACATTTAAACAGTATTGTAAATAGTGTTTGTGCAGACAATGGAAAAGAGCTTAGTATCGAAGAATTAAGAGTTTACATAAATGATAAAAAAATGGAAGGATACAATCCAATATCTGATGATGAATGGTTTATTATAGAGAAATACAAGGCAGAGTTTAATTTTAAGAAAGCAAAAGAATTATTAAAAAATCTAAAGACAAAATATCCAGTATATTGCGAAGAGTGCAAAAGATACAAAAATCTCGAAAAGACTATTTGTTGGGGGATTAGCAACGAACCCAAACTTCAATATTTGGGAACAGCTATTGCGACTTGTGCAAAAAAACCAAATACTGCAATTGCTATTTTTGAAAATAACCTTATGCAAAATTTTAATGAGTATCCTTTTGAGTTAAAAAATTCTATTATTAAAATTTATTCTATTGCGTTATTAAATGCGAATGAACAATTAAAGTCTGTAGTTGAAATTTTAATGATGAAAAAAGATTTGTTGCTAGATATGCAATTTGCGACTTGTGCAAAAGAACAATTAAATTTATCAGATAATGAATATATAGAAAAGTTAAAACTACTAGAATTTAAACTACAGAAGTTGTCTCTTGGGGTGCAAAAAAGTATTTTAGAGATTCCTTTAAGTATTGATAATGCTGGTAATAATGTAACAAATATAGAAAAGGAAATAAATTTATTGTCGAGAAAAGTTGAAAATGAAGTAATAGTAATTGTTCAAGCTTACAATGGAAAATATATAACACAAAACCGTGAAGATGATAGTATTTTAGGAGCGTGGGCTGATACTCCACGAATTAGAGATTATTTTTTTCTTGAATATCAAGATAATGATAAAGTCTTTATTCGAAATTCTCAAGATAAATATGTGATGGTAAATTATGAAAAAAATAACATATTATACGCTTGTTCAGAGACAGCAGGAGAAAGGGAAACATTTACAATTATATACGAAGAAGATAAATTTTCACTTCAAGCTAGCAATGGGAAATATGTATCAGCCGACTCAACAATA
>JAOZMT010000040.1:0-6569 GCA_029934175.1 Victivallales bacterium
GAAAATCCTGTTATCCTGTCAAAATAATTGTTGGACGGCATTAAAAACAACGCCTGATTATTTAGATTAAAAATATCTATAATACATAAGTTAAACTAAAAAATTTTCAATCACTGAAACAACGAATTCCCTTTGTTCATAATTTGTCTCAGGGAAAATAGGAATAGCTATAATTTCATCAGCTACTCTCTCACTAATTGGACAATCGCCTTTTTTATAACCAAGTGCCTTAAAACATTCTTGCAAATGTAATGGAACAGGATAATATACATCACAACCGATATCTGAATCAATTAATGTTTGCTTCAACTCATCGCGCTTTCCATTCTTAACAAGAATAGAAAATTGATTATAAATATGTCTAACATCATAATTAGCCATTTGTGGTAAAATAACTTCATTCTCTGTTAATTTACTATCTTTAAAGAGACTTCTATATTCTTCAGCATTAGCCTGTCTTTTTTCAGTTGCAGTATCTAAGGATTTTAATTTTATTGATAAAATAGCAGCTTGAAGTGCATCTAATCTAAAATTTCCACCAATATATTTGTGAAAATATTTAGGCTCAGAACCATGATTACGGAATATTTTCAATAATTCGTATTTTTCTTTGTCGTTAGTAGTAACAATTCCACCATCACCAAAAGCACCTAAGTTTTTACTTGGGAAAAATGAGAAACAACCATAATCACCAAGACTTCCAATTCTTTTTCCTTTATATTCAGAACCTATTGATTGAGCAGCATCTTCGATTATAATTAAGTTGTTATCTTTTGCAATATCGTTAATAGCATCCATATCACATGATTGTCCAAAAAGTTGAACAGGTATAATGGCCTTAGTTTTAGAAGTTACTTTCTCTAATATTTGACTAGGATCAATATTAAATGTTTTTGGATCGATATCAACAAAAACTGGAGTTGCTCCTACTCGTGCTATTGCACCGGCTGTAGCAAAAAAAGTAAAAGGAGTTGTAATGACTTCATCTCCAGCGCCAATTCCTTCTACCATTAGTGCAATAATTAATGCATCTGAACCAGAACTTACTCCACATGCATATTTAGTTCCACAGTATTCTGCTATTTCTGCTTCAAACTTCTCTACTTCTGGACCTAATATAAAATATTGAGAATCACATATTTCTTCGACTTTCTTAATTATTTCAGATTTTAAATTATTATATTGTGGTTTTAAATCAAGTAATGGAACTTTCATTGTAACTCCTGTTTTTAAATTTTTATTTTTAGAACTATAATAAATGTAACATAAATAAATAAAATTTCAACAAATTTCTATTATTAATTATCAATAAATCTTGAAATTTGCTATTTATGCAGTATCTTAGTAAGAAATATTATTTTATAAAAAAAACAGGAGAGATTTATGACAAGGTTCGATGGGAGAAAAGTAGATGAATTACGAAGAATGAAAGTAACTACAAATTATTTATCACATCCAGATGGTTCTGTGTTAGTTGAATTTGGAGGAACCAAAGTTATATGCTCTGTTACATTGCAAAAAGGAGTTCCTGGGTGGATGCGCGCACAAAAAGTTCCTGGCGGATGGGTTACATCAGAATATGGTATGCTCCCAGCCTCAACTCATAGTCGAGTAAATAGAGAAGCAACTCGTGGAAAGCAAAGTGGTAGAACAATGGAAATCCAGCGATTAATCGGAAGAAGTTTTAGGACGGTTATAGATTTAAATGCTCTAGGAGCTAATACTGTATTTATTGACTGTGATGTTATAGATGCTGACGGAGGCACGCGTTGTGCAAGTATAACTGGAGCGTCAATTGCATTGAATATTGCATTTAAAAAATTAGTTCAAAGAAAGGAAATTCCATCTTTTCCTATGAAAGAAAATGTTGCAGCTGTAAGTGTTGGAATATTAAAAGGTATAGGAATTCTTGATTTGTGTTATGAAGAAGATTCACAAGCAGATGTTGATATGAATGTTGTGATGACTGAATCTGGAAAATTTATTGAGATTCAAGGGACAGCTGAAGAAAATCCTTTCTCTTACGATGAAATGGAAAATATGTTAGCATTAGCAAAAACTGGATTTGAAACTATTTTCAAAGTGCAAAATAAAACAGTTGAAGCTAAGCCTAAAAATAAACCTGTCAAAAAGAAAGAGTTCAAGAAAAAAGAGATAGGAACACTTAAAAATGTTTTTGATGATGTGAAGATATAAGGTTACAAATGAATTGTATAGATTTACATACTCACAGCACTGAATCCGATGGTTCATTTACCCCACAAGAACTTATAGATTTAGGGGTTGAAAATGAGCTTAAAGCAATTGCTTTAACTGATCATGATACAATGGCTGGTATTCCTAGTTTTATTCAGCAAGCAAAATATAAAAATATTATTCCAGTTGCAGGAGTTGAAATATCTGTTGCTTTAAAAAATAAGGAAATACATATAGTAGGTTTATTTATAGATTATAAAAATCAAGAATTAATAGATTTGCTATGTGAAATTCGCAAAGAGAGAAATGTGAGAAATGTGCAAATTGTGGAAAAATTAAATAACCTTGGTTATGAAATTTCGATGCCTGAAATATTGAAAGTAGCAGGTGGAGATAGTATAGGAAGACCACATTTTGCTAAGATATTGTTAAATAAAGGATATTTTAATGAGCCTCAAGAAGTTTTTGATGAAGTTTTAAAGCGTGGACAACCAGGCTATAGTCATAGGGTTCTGCCATCTCCAGAAGAGACAATTAAGATTATACATAATGCAGGAGGAGTTGCCATTTGGGCGCATCCTGTTTATCGGCAAAAAAATGCCCGTTCGTTCGTGCGTAATACGATTAAAAAATTGATAAAATTAGGGATTGATGGTATGGAAACATATTATTCTTCATTTACGGCTGATCAGCATAAAATGTTAATGGAAATAGCAAATGAATATAATCTTCTTCACTCAGGTGGAAGTGATTTTCATGGAAGTAATCAACCACACATAAATCTTGCGAGTTGTGCAGGAAATTTTCAAGTCCCTTTTGAGTTATACGAAAAAATGATAGAAACTATCAAAAATACTTAACGAATATTTATAGCATATAAAGAACCGTTGTTTGTGTTTAAATAAGCAGAAGTTTCATCAATAATAATCTCATTACAAGAAGTATCTGATAATGATAAAGAATCTATTACTTTTCCTGAATTTGTATCCAAAGTCATCATTTGCTGCTTGTTTTTATCATTAATTAAATAAATTAAATCATCTTGATAAGCTAAGACACCACAGCCCCCCACTATTTCCGACCAAACAGAGGAACCTGTTAATTTATTGAACACTTGGAGAGTATTTGCTCTAACAAAAATATTATCTTTTACTATTTCAAAATTTGTTGCATAGTTCGCATTTCTTTCCCATTCTTTTTTTAATGTTGAAAGATTGTAGCAAGTCAATTTACCTTGAGTTTTTAATGGTTTTGATAAAATATAAATTCTATCTTTACTTATATTTAAAACATTTCTAGAAAATAATCCTGACTTTACAATAAGTTTTTTCTCGTTTTTTACTACTCCATCGTTTATATTTAATTCTAGAATCTTATTTCTTGTTGCGATAAATAAGCTCGAACTTTTTACAACAGGAGTTGACAATAATCCATTTTCTTTAGATAATACTTTACTCCAATTTAGAGTTCCAGTAGTTGAGTCCAACGAAAAAAGTTGCTGTTTTTCGGTTAAATAAATCGCATTGTTTATAAGGGTAAGTTTTAAATTTCTTGAATATTTTTTTATTTTAGAACAATCAAATTCCCAAATGACATCTCCAGTTTTAGAGTTAATTGATAAAAGATTTATTTTATTATTACTAATTCCCCAAGAATAAATTTTATCTTTATCTGTAATAAAATCACCTATGACCTCAAAAGATGTTTTCCAAATTTCTTTTCCGTTGACCTTATCATAAGCAATAAGTATATTTTTGCTCGAATTTTTAATAACAATTTTATCATGACAAATAATAGGAGGAGCATCTGTTTGTCCAAATAAATTAGTTTTCCATTTTATAGAAAGTTCAGAAGGTGAAATTTTATTTGTTTTATTATTCAGTAAAATAAACAAAGCTGCCATTATAATAAAACTTGCAGCAAGTTTCATAATATTATTTTTTCTATATTTTATTTGCTTAAATTTCTGAATTTCTTTATTAACTTCTATAAAAGATTGACTAATATCACAATTTTCATTTTTATTAAAATCTGCGATCTGTGCAACTTCTATTTGATTGATAATTTTAATGCAATTTACACAAGAAGATAAGTGTTCATAAAATTCAATTGATTTTTTATCAGTATATTTTTCATTTTTCCACTTAGGAATTAAATTTTTAAATTCGTTACAATTCATATCACATTACTCCTTTTTTTATTTTTTTTATTGCTCTCTGAGCTCTTTTTTTGATTGCTTCTGTAGAAATTCCTGTTTTTTCAGATATTTCTTTAAATGAAAATCCATCAATATAATGCAAGGTTAAGATTTTTTTATCATCATCTTTTACTACTGACAAATGTTCAATTAAATAATCTTGATTAATATCATTAGAATTATTATAGAGTATTGTTATTTCTTTAATTTTATCATTATTCCTTAATTCTTTCCTTAAATAATCAATAGATATATTATTTATTATTTTATAAAACCAATTAGAAAATTTTAAGTTTAAATCAAATTTATCTCGCTTTTGGACAACTTTAATGAATGCATCTTGAACTATATCTTCAGCATTTAAATAATTCCAAATTCTTTTTCTAACTATAGATAAGGCTATAGCATAATATCGTTCCATTAAAACTTTAAAAATATTCTCATCCAATGTTTTACAAAACATTTTCATAAGTTCTTCATCTGAAATTTTATTTTCATCAAAATTCTTCAACATATTGTCAATATAATTTAAGTTTAGCGTTCTAAGACTTTCCAGTCATCTACATTACCTGCTTTGCTATCAAAATTTACGCCAACTAATACTAATTCTTTTTTGTCAAGTAAGTATTTTTGATAATACTCTTTTTCTTTGATTTGATCAATTGCGACTTGTGCAGATTGATCTAACTTAAATTCAAAAATATAAATTCTGTCTGCGGTTTCAACAACTGCATCCATTCGACCTTTATTTGTCTTAACTTCTGTTTTAACCCTAAATTTTAAGTTTGAAAAAACCAAATAAAAGATTAGTTGATAACATTGTTCATCTTTATCTTGAATATCATAATCAATATTTGCATAATAAACTTTTAAGGCTTGTATGAAATTTTCAAGATTGTTTTCTAACAATGAAGTATATAATTTATTAAAAACAACAGAAACTCTTGCTTTTGATTCTTTTGAATAATATCTAGCAACAGCTTTTATAAAAGACTCTCTAACTTCCCTATTTGGATAATCTAATGTAAATAAAGTCTCTTCAATATCATAACCTTTAATTGTTAAATATCCTGTTTGATATAATAGAGCTTCAATAGATAATGAATCAATTTCATAACTAGAAAAATCATCTTTGTAAAGTTCAATTCCTTCAATATTTTCAAAATTAAACTTATCTTTTTTCATTAAATTTATTAAAAAGGCTGGCGTTCCAGTTTCAATCCAATAATTATCTAATTCACAATTATCCATCGCATTTGTAAATGATACTGGATTATATAAAGATAAATCTTTTTTTGAAAACCGAATACCATTATACATATCTTTTAATTTTGCGAGATATGCAGCTTGTGTTATTTCTAGTTCTTCAGCATTCTCCACAATCCATTCAGCAAAATATTTTTCACATTCCTCTTGTGTAAATCCACAAATTCCTGCAAACTTTGGATCCATAGTTAAGTCTTTCAGATTATTCATATCTGAAAAAATAGAAACTTGTGTAAATTTACTAACTCCTGTTATAAATGCAAAACGAATATATTCTTCATTTCCCTTTATCTCTCCATAAAAAGATTTTAATATACTTCTGATTTTTTCACATTTTTCTAATTCTAAAATATTATCTAAAATTGGTTTATCATATTCATCAATCAAAATAACAACACCTGTATCGTCAGTTTTTAATGCTAATATTAATTCTTTTAGTTTTTCAGATGAACTACTTTTCTTTAGAGTTAAATTATATCTTTCTGCAATATCATCTAGTTCTCCAGATAATCTCATATCATAATTCTCTGCACTATCAGCTCTAATTGTATTCATAGATATATGTATTATTGGATATTGTTTCCAATCATAAGGTTTATCATAAATATATTGATCTACAAAACTCTCTTTTTTTCCTTGAAATATTGCACGAAGCGCAGACAAAGTCATCGATTTACCAAATCGGCGTGGTCGGGATAAAAAGAATTGTCCATCTGAGACTGATATTAATTTATATAAATAATCTGTTTTATCTACATACATTACATTTTGAGCGATAATTTGTTCATAAGTTGATTTACTTGTATTTAATTCTTTTCTCATAATTTACTCCTTTTTGTCAATGGCTAACTGCTCCCAGTCATCTACATTACCTGCTTTGCTATCAAAATTTACGCCAACTAATACTAAT
>JAOZMT010000040.1:6669-10451 GCA_029934175.1 Victivallales bacterium
CACGAAGCGCAGACAAAGTCATCGATTTACCAAATCGGCGTGGTCGGGATAAAAAAAACTGTCCTTTAGGATTATTGATTAGTTTGTAATAATAATCAGTTTTATCTACGAACATATAGTTGTATGCAATAATTTGCTCATAAGTGCTTGCACTTGTGTTTAATATCTTTCTCATATTTGTCTCCGTTAAAATAATAATTTTCTATAATATACTACTATTTGCGAATTATACAACAAATTTTATGTAATTTTTAATATCTTCAAAAAGTTAATACATTATTATGCGACAATCACTTGACCATCCACTAACTTTAAAATTTTATTTGATACTAATTTTGCCTCTTCTGTGTTATGACATATATGAATGGTTGCAACTTTTAAATTTGCATGAAGTTTTTTTAATATTTCGCACATAGAAATTCTAGTTTCCTCATCTAATGCACTTAATGGTTCATCTAATAGCAGGATATCTGGATTTTTTATTAAAGCCCTAGCTAAGGCAACCTTTTGTCTCTCTCCGCCACTTAAATTATATGTATTTCGTTCAAGTAAATGAGAAATATCTAACATATCAGCAAACTTGCACACTTCGCAATTAATATCAGCTTTCTTCCATTTTTTTATTTTTAAAGCAAAGGCTATATTATTATAGACATTTAAATGTTGGAATAACATTGAATATTGTGGCACATATCCGACATTTCGCAATTTAGGTTCAAGTTCGGAAACGGGCTTATCTTTAATATAAATCTCCCCATTTGTTATTGGTATAAATCCAGAAATAGCTTTTATCATTAAACTTTTTCCTGATCCTGTTTTTCCCATTAAAGCACAGTATTCTCCATTTAATATTTCATAAGATATATTAGATAAAGAAAAGTTCCCTTGTTTTAAAGATAGATTATTAATTTTTAATGATGACATTGTCAAACTCCCTCCTGTTTCTCGCCATAAAAAAATGTGCCAACGCTAATACAGAACTTGAAATCAATACCATTATCAATGCAATTATAATAGATTTTTCAGTATTACCGATATTTATTTGCAACCATATAGCAGTAGGCATAACCGTTACGCGTGGGCTTGTTCCGACAAAGACCATTAAAGGTCCAAATACTCCAATAGCTCTTGCCCAAGCAATAATTATTCCAGCAATAATTCCATTTTTTGCCAATGGTAAAGACACCTTGAAAAATGACGAGGCTTTTGAACAACCTAAAGACATTGCAATATTCTCGTAATCCTTATCTATTTCATCAAATGATGTTTTTACTGCACGAATACAATATGAAACTGAAACCAAAAATTGACATAAAACAATTCCTATAATTGACATTATTGAAATATCATAATCCTTTAAAAAAGCTTTCAATGCAATACCATAAGGAGACCCAAAAAATGTAAGTAGAGAAATCCCAATAACAACTGGAGGTAAAATAATAGGAATATCAATCATTGTATTAACTATTGAATGACCTTGGAATGAATACCTGCTTAATGCATATCCTACAGGAATTGAGAAAATAATAATAAATATTAAAGTTATAGTAGATGACATCACACTCATAATAAATCCATCAACAACATCTTTTGAGCATATAATTTCTATGATGTCTTGAAATGTTATTTGATCTTTAAAAATATAAACAACATCTGACACTAACAACATAATAACCATTAATAGAAAAATAACTAAAAAAGAAATCATCACAAAGTCAAATAGATTTATTTTTTTACATTTATTCATTTAGGTAAACTTGTTCTATATCCATTTTTTTTGAAAATTTTCTGTGCTTTTTCTGAAAGCAAATATTGTGCAAATTGCATAGCTGATTTTTTATTTTTCGATGTTTTTAAAACAGCAATAGCAACTTTTGAAATAATATTTTCATCTTTTGGAATCTGAATAATATCAACCGACTCTTTTACATTTTCAGCGATAGCATCCCAAACGATTGAAGCGTCAACATCTTTCATTTTGACCCAAACACCTAATTCATTAACAGTCATTGATTGTTTTGCATTTGCATAATCCGCATTAATATTATTTTTCTTAAACATTTTAGAAGTTAATTTGCCTATTTGACAAGCCTTTGGATTTCCTAGAGCAACTGCAATATCTTTTCTTTCAAAATCTTTTATTGTTTTTATATTTTTAGGATTTCCTTTCTGAACAACTATTACAGGAACAAAATATGAAGTCATAAATTTTTCATCTACTATACCTGCTGCATCTTGTAAATCATTTACATAAGAGACACTACCAGGCATAAACAAATCGCCATCTTTATTTTCTTCTGCTCGGACTATTATAACTCCGCTACCTCCATAATCTGGTTCAATTGAAACACCTGTGTCTTTAGTGAATTCTGCAATCAATTCATCAACGGCGACTCTAAGTCCTGCACCACAATAAAGCTTTAAAGTTTTATTATCCCGTTTTGAACACGAAACTAATACAATAAAACTTGCGATTAGTGCAAAAAATTTATAGTTTCTTACCATTTTCATACTCCTTTTTAATTATTTTATTATTACTTCTTATAATACCATATTCATCAAAAATATTTCCAGCTTCTTTAGATACTAAAAATTTCATAAACTTTTCAGCTTCTTTTTTATTATCTGAACATTTTAAAGAAGCTACAGTTACACGCATCGGAGTTAAAGGATAAGCTTTCCCTGTCGCAGATGAAATAGTATCTACATTTGGGGTAGGAAGGTATTTATCAATTTCAATATAATCTGTATCATCTGCTCTTAAAACAGCAACAGCTTTCCAAACCATTCCAGCATCCGCATTTTTCATTTTGACTAAATTTCCTACGAAAGAACCGCTTTTATTAGTAACAATTCTTTTCTTTTTGTTATATTCATCAAAATCAATTCCAGCTTTTTTAAAAATAGTAGGTAACATTCTACCTAAAGAAGAATATTTATAATCGGTCAATGCAACTTCAACATCATCTCTCTGCAAATCATGAAGATCTTTTATATTTTTAGGGTTTCCTTTTTGGACTAATATTATAGGTTGTAGCTCTCCGACAGTCCAGCCATTTACCCCAAGATTTTTTCTCATAAGAATATCTAAGAATGGATCATGACATACATACACATCCCCCTCTTTCATTAACTCTATATGTGCTAATAATTCCCCTGAACCTGCAGAATTGACTTCAATGTTAATTCCAGTTCTTTCTTTATATAGTTTCCCTAATTCTAACATCACAGGTCGCATTGTTCCACCAACATGACACTTCAAATTTTTTGCTGCATTTTTCTCACTACATGAAGCTAGCATTGTAACTGCTAGAACAGTTAAAAATAATCTCAAAATTTTACTCATAAACACTCCTATTTATTTTTTAGACTTTACTTAATGTAAAACCTACTTTAATTATAATACGATTTAAAAACATAAAAAGGGACAATTAGATTTTTTATTCTCATTTTTGTATCTTCTTTAAAAACAGTTGTAAATGCTTTTATTATTTTGACAGGATTTTCAAGATTTACAGTTTTTTTATTTATACTGTGAACGGTTGAAAAATATACTTTTTGAAAGATGATAATAATTGCTATTTTTGATTTTATAAATTCTTGGCTACTAGAAGTAACCAATTATTTATAAAATTAAAAAGAGCTGTTATTTGCGCTTTCAGGAAGTTTATTTTTCAGCCGTTTGCAGTATATTACTAACATTTCGGGATTCTATTTTAGAGAAAACAAGCAAAAAGTAACGCAGGCATCTTGCCTGCAAAGTATCGTCAGACATCTTGCCT
>JAOZMT010000415.1 GCA_029934175.1 Victivallales bacterium
GGATTTATCTTTGCATTTTTCTATTATTCACTCAAGTATAAAGGTGTGAGTTCTGCATCTTTGAGAATCCTTACATATCCATAAAATGTTTAATTTTTTATCAATAGATGAAAAATTCATAAAAGATATGACATTGTATTATACTGCAAACGGCTGAAAAATAAACTTCCTGAAAGCGCAAAAAACAGCTCTTTTTAATTTTATAAATAATTGGTTACTTCTAGTAGTCAAGAATTTATAAAATCAAAAATAGCAATTGTTATCATCTTTCAAAAAGTATATTTTTCAACCGTTCACAGTATAGTTTTCTCAAGCACCAGCTTGTTTTGTTTGAACATAATAAATGGCACAAAGAATTAGAACTCCAACAATTGCTAAGGCTATGAGAAGTTGCTTTACTGAAAATGAATCATCTCCTTTCTCTCTATACTTTTCATCTTTTGACATATTGTTTAAGCGTTCTAAATGCAATTGTGATTTTTTTGCATAAATCGCACTTTTTTCCTCTTGACTTAGCTTGGAAACAGGTAAATTCCCATTTGCAATAGATCTAATATCTCGTATGACATCCTTCCAGCTATCTTGACGATTCTCCTTATTTTTTTCTAGCATAATTTTTAATAGTTCACAAGTTCCATCTGATATTTTATTATTAATTTCTTTTGGATTAGGCAACTCTTCTTTTATTTTTTTTCTAATAAGCTCTAATGGATCCTCATCATCAAATGGCGGTTTACCAGTTAGCATAATATATAGAGTGACTCCAAGTGCATAAATATCTGATTTAAAATCAATATCCCCTTTATTTATGGCTTGCTCAGGACTCATAAATTTAGGAGTTCCAATAGCAATTGTGGAATTGTTTTCTTTTATCTCTCTTGCACTCTTCGCAATTCCTACATCCATTAATTTAGTAGTTCCATTTTTTGATAACATTATATTGGCAGGTTTTATATCTCTGTGAACTAACTGAAGATTTTTCCATGCCATTTTCAACAGTTCTGCTATATCTAATATGATTTTTAAAGCTTCTCCTTCTGGAATGATTTTTTCATTTTGTAAATGTTCTGCTAATTCTATTCCATCAATATATTCCATTGCCAAATAACATAAACCATCTTTGACTCCAGCATCAAATGCAGTTACAATTCCTGGATGCCTAATCTTAGATGAAATATTCATTTCACTTTGAAAAATTTCCATGTGTTTATTATCAGCATTTAATGAATCTGACAATACTTTTAAGGCTACTTGTTTTTTATCAGATAATTTAGTAGCTAACCAAACTTCACTATTAGCTCCTGCTCCTATCTTTTTTTCAAGTTTATAGCTACCAATTCTTTGGTCTATTTGAACTAAGTTTTCATTCATCTTTAATATCCTCCTCTACTTGCTCTGATGTTATATATATTGTTTTTTTCCATTTTAATTGATTTGTTTGCTTATTGATTATTTGCATTTGCCAAATAAAAGCATTTGCACCCGATTCACTTTGTGCAACAATTGAACTACGCAAAATTATTTTCTTTTGTGAATTCAAAGTAGACTTTTTTATGGCAAATTCAAGGAGTCCATCGAAAACACTTTGAGGCAATGATTCTAAAGATTTACTGTTAGTATAAAAGTCCTTGAGAATTTCAGTTGATTTCAAGCCTTTGATATAAGAATAACCATCGGTTGCAATCGCTATTTTAAATTTTTCAATTCCTTCATCAAGTGAGTATATATTTTTTATTTTAGGTAACTCAACAATATATTTAGGATCCCACCCTCTATCTGGTAATGGTGTATTAAATAAAAAGCAACCATTTAGAAGAATAAAAAGAGGCAGATAACATACAATTTTTTTCATAATACTAATCTTTCCGTTAATTTCTTTCATATTTTTTATAAATTTTATTGACTATAGCACAACTTGATATATATTACAAGTATAATTATTTAAAATTTAAGCCGAAGTGGTGAAATTGGCAGACACGCTAGACTCAAAATCTGGTGCTCTTTGAGTGTGTGGGTTCGAATCCCACCTTCGGTACCATTTTAAATAATTCTATTACTTTTATCAACTATTTGTTGCTAGTCAAAAATCATCAATGTTAAAATCTCACAACCAAGCCATTCTTTACTTGAGTATGAGATATTCAATGCCTCCTAGTATCCTGTCCGCTAAGTATCTGACCGTTTTTCGGCAATTATAAATAATCCCTTTTTCAAACAAATCCCTACTTAAACACTTATAAAAAAAGGTCTTTTATAAGTCTGAAAACAGTTTTTGTGTCTTCATCGCCATTCAACTCTTCTGCGAAGCAGATGAATAACATAGCCTCTAAGCACACGAGTCACGGATTTTATTATGAGTCCAGTTTAGGATTGCTGGATTATTGGATTTCTTTCCATTAATCCAAAATCCAATAATCCATAAGTTACAAACTTAAGGTCATCTAAAAATCCAGTGATTTCTATTTTCCTTGCTTACGGCTCGTGTGCTTAGAGCCTATTCTTGATGCGATAGCATCTAGGATAGGAACATAAACAACACAACCTTTTCGCTGAAAGCGATATATAAAAACATCGCAAACTTTTCGGACATCGCTTTCAGCGAAGTGTGCAAATTTAATCAGTTCATAAGGTAGGCTCGTTCCTCGCCAACCTTATGCTATGTTATAAAAGTGCTTCGCACTATAAATTCATTACACCTAATTGCCAATATAAGGTCAGCAATATAGCGGACAGGATACTAGTCCTAATATTCGTTGAAGACCTAAAGCATTAGTTCCATATTTTTGACTTGT